>JAFGGE010000162.1 GCA_016930745.1 Sedimentisphaerales bacterium | reverse complement strand
CTCCTAGAATCCAGTATAACACCCTTTCTTCCGGTTTCCAGTCGGGATTCCATACGGCATTGGCCGGAAGGAACGTTCGATCCTGTTTGGTTTGCGTCTGTTTCGGTCAATTGACCCTTTGCCGCGGCGGACTGGCTCGGTATAGTATAGACTGTATGGGTGAATAAGAACAAATTAGGATCTTGGAGTTATGAATATGGCGGAGCAATTGGATGTGGTTGTGATCGGCGGGGGACCGGGTGGATATGCCGCGGCGATTCGTTGTGCACAGAAGGGGGCAACCGTTGCCCTGGCGGAAAAGGATCAAATGGGCGGAACATGCCTGAATCGCGGCTGTATCCCCTCCAAGGCCTTGCTGGGATCGGCCCATTTCCTGACGCTGGCCAAACATGCCCCCCTGATGGGTCTGGATATTTCGGACGTCCGGCCCAACTGGGCCAGGATGCAGTCCCGTAAGGACGCCATCGTGGCCGGCTTCCGCAAGGGCGTGACCGGGCTGGTGCAGAGCAATAAGATCAAGATCTTCACGGGCCGGGCCACGGCGCCTGCCGCCGGGAAGGTTACAATAGAAACAGATGGGGGGACACAAGAGATCGCCTGCAAGAACATCATATTGGCGACCGGTTCTGTGCCGGTGGAAATCCCCATTTTCCCCTTTGACGGCCGGACGATTATCAGCAGTACCGAAGCATTGTCGCTGCCTGCTATCCCCGCATCCTTGGTCATTATCGGCGGCGGGGTGATCGGCTGCGAACTGGCCTGCGTGTATGCCGCCGTGGGCGCCAAAGTGACCATCGTCGAGGCCCTGCCGCAAATTCTGCCCAACGAAGATGAGTGGGTGGGCACGTTGATGGCCAAGGAACTGAAAAAGCTGGGCATCGAAACGATGGTCGCGCAGAAGGTGACCGGCGTAACGGCCTCCGGCGGCTCGGCAACCGTGTCGATGGAAAATGGACAGACTCTTCAAGCTGAAAAAGTGCTTGTGGCTGTAGGACGGCGCGCCTTCTGTGATCCGGAAACGATCCAGTCTCTTGGCCTGGAAATGAATGGTTCCGTGATCAAGGTCAATAAGAAGATGGAGACCAACGTGCCGGGCATTTATGCCATCGGCGATGCCGTCGGAACGACCTACCTGGCGCACGGCGCCTTCAGCGAGGCCGAAGTCGCCGCCGCCAACGCCACAGGCGGCAATGAAACCATGCACGATTACGATCTGATCCCGCGTGCGGTGTATACCTTCCCGGAAGTCGCCTCGGTCGGCAAGACCGAAAAGAAATGTATTGCACTCGGTCTGGATGTCACCGTCGGCAGCGCCCCCTTCCGCTCCAATGGACGCAGCGTCGCCCATAACGAAAACGTCGGCGAGATCCGCGCCATTCGCGACAAAGCGAGCAACAAAATCGTCGGCGTTACCATGGTCGGCGCCACCGTCACCGAGATGCTCGCCGCCGCCCGGGCCCTGATTGGAAGCGCCGAACCGATTACGGAGGTCTGTTTTGCCCATCCGACCGTCTCGGAAGTGCTCAAAGAGGCCTGGGAAGACGCCTTCGGCATCAGCCTGCACGTCCCGCCAAAGCGATAAATACAATTCTCCTATTAAAATCCGATATCCACACCTGTACATCGTGACTCGATGCCTGGCGCCGAGAGGGAGCCTTTTTCCTTGACAGGCCTGCACGGGCTCGTGTATGGTTCGTGGCCTCTGGGGGGCCGGGCATTGTATTGCGCGGTCGGAATGGATCAGAGATTCGAACCATAAATGCACAGGTGGCAGTCAGATGGCCAAATCGTCACAGGCTAGATCGCTGGTGATCGTCGAATCGCCCGCCAAGGCGAAAACGATCAACAAATATCTCGGCGCCGGATTCGAGGTTCTGGCGTCGATGGGTCATGTCCGCGATCTGCCGTCCAAGGGATTGTCGGTGGATATCGAGGCCGGTTTTGAGCCGACCTACGAGATCACACCGGGCAAAAAACGCACCGTCAATTCCCTCAAGGCCGCCGCCAAAAAATGCGACCGGCTGTTTCTGGCGACCGACCTTGACCGCGAAGGAGAGGCGATCGCCTGGCACCTGGCGCAGATATTGAACATGCCGGAACAAAACACCTACCGCGTCGTGTTCAACTCCATCACAAAAAACGCCATTCAGCAGGCCTTTGCCAATCCCGGCAAGCTGGATATCCACCGGGTCATGGCCCAGCAGGCCCGGCGGGTCCTGGACCGCATCGTCGGCTACCAGATCAGCCCGCTGCTGTGGAAGAAGGTCGCTCGCGGCCTCAGCGCCGGGCGCGTGCAATCGGTCGCCGTTCGCATGATCGTGGAAAAAGAACGCGAAATCCGGGCCTTCCAGCCGCAGGAATACTGGCTGATCCCCGCGGTTTTCTCCACCGATACGAAGGCCGACTACAGCGATGCGTGGAAACGGTTTCTCGCTTCGGCGCCGGACGCCAAAAAGGAACGCAGTCTCGCCGAACAATATCAGTGGCTTGCCGAACACAAGGCCTTTAAGGCCGAACTGCATCAGGTCGATGGACAGAAATTTCATTCCGACAACCGGGACAAGGCCGAGAGAATCTTTGCGGCCCTGCAAACCGCCTCTTTTTACGTCAGGGACGTAACCACGAAACGGATCTCTTCCCGCCCGTCGCCTCCTTTCATTACCTCAACCCTGCAGCAGGCCGCCGCCAATCGCCTGGGTTTCAGCGCCCATCGCACCATGCGCATCGCCCAACAACTGTATGAAGGAATCGACCTGGGCTCCATGGGAGCGCTGGGCCTGATCACCTATATGCGAACCGACAGCACGTTTTTGTCGCAGGAGGCGGTCATATCGGTCCGCCGCTATATCGAGCACAATATCGGTCCTGCGTATGTGCCGGACAAACCAAATTATTACGCTTCATCCAAAAACGCCCAACAAGCCCACGAAGCCATCCGGCCAACCGATCCGGACCTGACGCCGCAGCAGATTTCTCAGTTTCTTACCGAGGAACAGTTTAAATTATATGATCTGGTGTGGCGTCGATTCGTATCCTGCCAGATGAGCCCGGCCCAATGGGACACGACCTCGGTGGAGATCGCCGCCGAAACCTCCTTGGGAACTTGTCTTTATCGCACCACAGGCCGGATTCTGGTATTTGACGGTTTTACCCGAATCTGGCCGACCAGCGCCGACAGTCCCGAGCTTCCCCCGATGAAAGCCCAAGATCGGCTCGGCCTGGTCGATCTCCAGGCTGAACAGCATTTTACCAAGCCTCCGGCGCGATATACCGAGGCCTCGCTGGTCAAGGCCCTGGAAAAGGAAGGTATCGGCCGGCCCAGCACCTATGCCAGTATTATTACGACCATTCAGGACCGTGGGTACGTCGAGAAAATCGATCGCAAGTTCCGTGCCACGGATATCGGCGAGGTCGTTACCGATAAGCTATGCGAGTTTTTCCCCCGGGTCATGGATATCGCCTTTACACGGCACATGGAAAGCCAGCTTGACAAGATCGAAGAGCAGCATCTGGAATGGGTCAGGGTGCTGGAGGAATTTTATAAGCCCTTCAAAGTCAATCTGGACGAGGCCGCCGATAAAATGAAACACGCCAAGGCCGAAACCCAGCCGAGCGACTATACCTGTCCGGAATGCGGTAAACCTATGGTGTATCGCTTCGGCAAGAATGGGCGTTTTCTCAGTTGCTCGACCTATCCGACCTGCAAGTTCGCTTGTCCCTGTGATCGGGACGGCAAGAGGATTGAAGAACAACCCTCGGAACACCTCTGCCCCAATTGCGGCAAGCCCATGATCCAAAAAACAGGGCGTTTCGGCGGTTTTTTGGGCTGCTCCGATTATCCCAACTGCAAAACCATCCAGCGGCTGGACAAGCAAGGCAACATCATGCCTCCCAAGCCGCCTGCCGAACTGACCGGCATCCCCTGTTATAAATGCAAAAATGGCGAATTAGTCATCCGACAGAGCAAACGAGGGCCGTTTTTGGGATGCAACAAATTTCCCCGATGCCGCACCATTGTCAGCATGAAGCAACTGGATCGCCTCCGTACGTTGCAACAGGAAGGCCGCTGGCCCCCGGAATCGCCCGAACAGGCCCGCGAACTGCTCGGTGCAGAATCCGAAAACAAACCGAAAAAATCCAAAAAAGCAGCAACAAAAAAGAAAAAAAAGCAGTAGCCCCTATCGTAGAAGATAAACGGCTACTGCTCCAGGAGGAGGAAAGCAAAAAAAATTCCGTGGAGGAACAGAATCGGTTTCGGCTCAACAGGTTGAACACTTAAGTCAGGCAAAGTTTTTTTGGGAGCCTGTCAAATGGCCAAGGCCAACGACGAAAAAGAAGTCTTCGAAACAATCGAGCCCATCGGCAAACGCGTCCTGATTCGCAAGGACGAAGACAAAAAAGAGACCAAGGGCGGCATTCAGCTTCCCGACAATATTGAGATCCCCACGATCACCGGGCGAATCGTCAGCGTCTCGGTGGAGGTGCAGTCCAGCGCCGAATTTCCTCTGCGCCAATATGACAAGGTGCTGTTCAATCCCAAGGGGGCGATCCCGGTGGATTTTGAAGGCGATAACCGGCTTTTCGTTGTGGATGTGGAAAATGTCGTTGCCGTGTTTCGCCGTTCCTAACGGCGACGGACCCAAGAAAACAAAGGCCATGGACTGCCCTTGGCACAGAGCCATGCCGCTGCCGGAGCGGGATAGACATATCGAAATCTATTGATGCGAACAGGATCTAGCAGCACACATGATGTCGCTTGTGACGACATCGCAACGCGCCGATTCCGCCCAATCCCAGAAGAACGATCGTTGTCGGCTCCGGAGTTCCTGTCGTTGGCATGCCGGGACCGGTGTCCTTATTTTCGTCTTTGGCAGTCAAAAGAATGGTCGTTCCTCCATAAACGATTTTCGCCGGACCCGAGGAAGAGCCGCTAAAACCCGACGGTCCCGAAAAGAAAACGGGATTAAAAGAAAGCTGTCCCAGGGGACTGCTGCTTTCCAGGCCCGCATTATCTACGCCTAGGGAGCCATAACGATCTCTCTCGAAGATGGCGATGGCGATCTTGGGCGAATCGATCACAATGGTCGTTTCCACGGTGTCGGCGGCAGTAACATCGCCCAGCCAATACAAAAAATGGTACCCCTGCTGAGCCATGGCTGTCAAAGTGACTGTTTCATTGACGGCAACGCGATGCACACCCGCCCCGGGCAATATGATTCCTCCCTCGGCCGGACTGGCCTCGATGACCAATACATAGGAATCGTCCGTATCCTGGGCAAAGACAACAGCGGCCAGACTTAATCCCATAAGGATAACGGGCATCCAGGCCCCTGCGCGTATTCGAGGTGCTGCGTTTTTCATCACTTCCCCCCAAATTGTGATAACCGGGCTGTGGTAGCCCAAAGCACGTTATTGTTTCGTGCGTCTTCGCTGCAGGAAAAAGACCCCCGTACCCATCAACAACAGGGTAGCCGGCTCAGGCAATTCGCCGCTTACGGGCAGATCATCGCTGGGCGAATTGATCCGGAAATCCCCCACGACCGGAGCATGATCGCTGCTGAAAACAAGGAACAGGGACTTCTCGTCCGGCACCAGCGTATCGGGATCAAATTGCCAGTTGGCCTCGTAGTACTCCGGACTAAACCATTGAAAAATGGCATCCACTCCGTCTTCTGCCTGACCGAGCGTTCCTAGAACATCGATCGAATTGATCGTATTGGGCGAGATGCCCAGAATCGTGAAGAAGTTTATGTCGTATGAAGGATTGGTGCTGATGTTAAAAACCTGGTACGCATATACATAGCGTCCCGGATTGGCGCCCGGGGCTGTGTATCCGCCCTCGCCTACCAATTCATTGGGGAATGTCTGAGTGTCATATACCGCATAATCGATGCGAATTCCCGTGCGGTATGAGCTGCCCTGCCAGAAGGAACTGGAAGGAAGATACCGTGTGATCTCCGCGGCAGCCCCCGCTGTAAGAAGCAACAGAATACATAACCCCAATACATACGGTTTTGCTGTAACCATTTTCATCACCCTTGCTTCACTCTCCCCGTTCCATCCCTCTGCCGCCGTCACGGCCGCAAAGACCTTTTACTCACCCTTTACCATCGCTGCCCGTATCATATTAAACCAAAATACTCCTCCAAAGTCAATACATTTTCTATGAAAAAGGACTTTTCCCGCCGTTATGGATCCAGCGTGAAACCGCCATAAAAACAATGTTTTCAATACTGAAAAAACGCTTTTATAGGACTGTATAAGGGGTTATTGCTCGGCCGACTTACGGATACCTCCTATCGGTTTACCCTGGATAAAACGGGAGATATTTCGCATCGCCTGGCGGAGCCGATGTTCATTCTCGACCAATGCGATCCGCATATGATTCTCCCCGTTTTCCCCGAATGCCCTTCCCGGAGCAATGGCCACATTGGCCCCTTCCAGCAGGTCCATGGCATAATCGATACTTCCCTTGCCGGCCAGGTGCTCGGAAGCGACTCTGGTCCAGACGAACATCGAGGCGCGGGGTTTTTCCACATGCCATCCGATCCGTTCGATCCATTCGCAAACCACATCCCGACGGGCCTGGTATTTGGCGTTTTGCTGATGGATATGCTCCCAGCAGTGCCGCATGGCGATGATACTGGCGATCTGTATTGGCTGAAAGATGCCGTAATCGTAGTATCCTTTGATCGTCGCAAGCGCCTCGATCATCTGTCGGTTCCCCGCTACAAAACCGATACGAAAACCCGCCATCCCATAAGGCTTGGACAGAGTGGTAAACTCCACCCCTACATCCTTGGCCCCCTTGACCGACAGGAAACTGGGCGGTTTGTATCCATCAAAAGCCGTCTCCCCGTAGGCAAAATCGTGAATCACCGCGATCTCAAAGCGACGGGCAAGGTCCACTACTGTTTCAAAAAAGCCTTCCTCCACCGTCATGGCCGTCGGATTATGCGGGTAATTCAGGATCAGCAGCTTGGGCTTGGGATACAGATGCTCACAGACCATCGCTACATTATCCAGGAACCGCTGATCATTGCCAAGGGTTACGCTGATCACATTACCCCCGGCCAGGGCGACGCCAAAGTTGTGGATGGGAAACGCCGGATCCGGCACCACCGCCGTATCCCCCGGCCCCAGCATCGCCAGACACATATGGCTGAAGCCCTCCTTCGAACCGATGGTCGCCAGGACTTCCGTTTCCGGATCCAGCTCCACGTTCCAGTTACGGGCGTATTTCAGGGCCATTTCCCGGCGCAGATTGAATACGCCGCGCGAGGCGCTGTAACGGTGATTTCGGGGATCCAAAGCGGCCTCGCAGAGCTTTTCAATCACTTCTTTGGGCGCTCCATCCATGGGATTTCCCATGCCCAAATCGATGATATCGATATCCTGGCGGCGCTTCTGCAGTTTCAGTGCGTTCAGACGCCCGAACAGGTAGGGAGGCAGCCGGGTAATCCGCTGCGCAGGTTCTATCCTAAAATCCGGTTTATTCATAATGCTCATCCTCAAAAATGGCGGCCGGTAACTGTATCGACCGAGGCAATGGAATTCAAAGAGTTTTTTCTGCGAGGAAACCACTCCATGCGGCAAGATTACTTCACTAATCGTATTGACATAGGATACTCATAGTAGTACCCGTTATTCGCCTGTATCGCGGCCATGATCGTGAACACCAATCCTATGATTCCCAGTATAATCGCGCCTAATAAAGGAAGGATTAACAACGGAGGAAAACACAGACAGGGAAGGGCGAAGACGCCGAGGGCAAAACCATAGATCATCAGCGAAATCTGGAAATTCAGGGCCTCTTTACCGTGATGATTTACATAGGGCATCTGGTCTTTTTTGATAATCCAGACCAACAGCGGCCCCAGGATGTTCCCGAACGGCACGCCGACGAATCCGGCCAGCGCAGCCAGATGGCAAAACATACCCCAGGTACGGTCGTCCGAAGTCAGTTCGGTCGGCCCGGACGGTGAACCAAGCGGTGGTTCCTGAGGCAGAGGGGCATACGGATCTTTGTTTACATTCATGTTATCGGATGAGTAAAAGTCCTGCATAGTTTCATTCCTTACTCGTTATCCAGACCCAACGGTTTCCTTAGCCGCTTTGTCGGTCTTTTATTTTCGATTCTCCGCACAGAATTGTCCCATCAGCATCATCGCCCGATTGGTCGCCTCCGCCGATCCATCCATTCGGGCAAAGGCGTCGATCATCTCATACAGGCCCGGATCAATATCCTTTTGCCCGTAATGATGGCCGACATTGACAATCCCCGCATCCAGGCCGTATTCCATCGCTTTGGCGACATAGGCCCGGCAGATGCCGATGCGGCGGGCGGGCAGATCGCGGCAGCAGTTGCTGACGCCCAGGGAGCAATGCACTCCTTTCATCTTCGGATCGGATTTTATCTTTTTGATCGTTTCAAACGCACGATAGGTATACCCCGGCACGCCCGGCTCCATCGGCATATCGATCGCCAGCGGGAAAACCGTCGAGTCAAAAAAGATTTCTTCCGGCTTGAAGTTGTATTGGCCGACCGCCTTATCATACAACTGCTTTGCCAATTCGTACAGTTCTTCTACGGAATGCGAACCGCCGGGACCGGTGGCCTTTTCT
Organism: Sedimentisphaerales bacterium; assembly: GCA_016930745.1. Classification (GTDB taxonomy): domain Bacteria; phylum Planctomycetota; class Phycisphaerae; order Sedimentisphaerales; family Anaerohalosphaeraceae; genus JAFGGE01. The sequence goes on along the minus strand of JAFGGE010000162.1, from coordinate 6,477 downwards.
TCGGTCATCAAAAGACCAATGAAGGCGAAGGGAAACTCTTTTTTCAGAGGCATCATTTCGTCGGCGGTATATACTTTGATCGAATTGATCAGAGGCGGCTTGATGGAGCCGCCTGCGCTGTACCATTCCCTCAGACCGGCCTTGAGAATTCGATTATCGCTGCTGTCCATGCAGGCCGGTACGCCCTTGCCCCAGCGGCGCACCAACCTGACATAGTCCACCATAAGATCCGCGGCAAGCTGCGGATCGTTTTCGCCGAAGGCATCGACATTGATCGCGATATAATCGGCTCCTTCCTCGGCCTGATCCACGATCAGGGCCTTGATGTAGTGCAACGGGCCGCTTGGCTGTTCATACGCGCCGGGACCCAAATCGATCAATTCCTGCATGACCTTGCCGGTCTTGGGAATCGAGGCATGGATGGATTCGCCGATCGAGATCAGGGCATTTTTCATGGTATGGTCCCTTCCGAACAGATAATTCAGGATCGAGGAGGAATGCGACAGAGCGGGATTACGCGGCTCGTTGATCGTGGTCCGCAGGCGCTGCCGGCCATTCAGCTCCGCGGCGGCGGCAAGATAAATCTGTTCGCCGCGACAGACAGCCTGAAGGTTGTTGCCGCATTTTCCCTCGACCGTGGAATCGCCGCATGGGGCGTTGGCCAGACCTTTTTCACAGCCGCCCATGGTGCAGTAGCCGAAGTTTTCCGGCAGGTAGCAATCCCCGCATTCCTGGCATTCGAACGCGGCATATTTGAAGGCTTTTTCCATCATCGAAAAGCTGCGGTAGGCAAAACCACGCCCCTTGGGGGCCCCGGTAAGGCGCATAATGCCGCGAAACAGACGAAATCCCCGATAGTCCGGATCGAGGATGGACCGGTGCATGAAATTAAACCATCGCTGACGGAATTTTTTCTTTGGCCGGTCCAGAGAGCGGCGGGTTCCCTGTTCGTCATATAAGTAAAAGGCGCTCTGAGGCGGCGGGAAACAGAGGTTGTCTTTGTGCTGTTGCCAATCCTGGCCGATCTGAGCGGCCTGCTGGAGTATTTGAACAAAGATATCGTAGGTAGGAACGCCGCCAAGGTCCACCCCTGCCGCCCCGATGGCCTTGTACATGGCGATCTGCTGGGCTGCGCGGGCGATGTGCGCAGCGAGCTTTTCTGTACGAACCTTCTCGTAAAACGAACCACTTACATAGCAGCCGGGCAGCTTGCCGTCATGCATCAGACGAGGCGCCGGAGTAATCGTACTCAACAAGTACACATTGCCGAATACCGGGGTGTCTATACCGTTGTCGGCCATGTACCGGAACAGTTCCAGTGATTTTTTCCAGTCCCAGCCGACCTGTGTGATCAGGAAATCCGCGCCGGCGGCGATCTTTTTTTCCATTTTGTAATACTGCTGCATCAGCGACGGTTCGGTATATTTGAAGGGGGAAACGGCCGCTCCGGCAAGGAGGGTTTGCACGGTGTCCCACTGGCCCGGTTTGGCCTTAAGCCAGGATTCCCGATTCATCCGGGCGATCATGGATAAAAGAGAAATCGAATCCAGTTCGAAAACCCCTTTGGCGGATACCGGTTTATCGCCCGTCAGGGCCAGAATCGCCTGGATGCCATTTTCGCGATACCCGATCAGGGAGCTGAATATCGCATCGGCGTTGGCATCCTTGCAACTGATGTGGGGCACAGCCGTCAGTCCTTTGAGCAAGCCGACCGATTCGAGTTTTGCCAGCACATTGGCCGGTTCGATATTGGCGACACCACCCGGATTTTGGGGCAGGGTAAATCCCACAAAGGCGAAGTCAGAGGGAATGTCTCTGCCGGTTTGCTCCCTGGCTTTGCCAAGAAATGTCTCAATTGGCGCATAACTGTAACCCGGCCCGCCGGTTAGCTCGACCAGGACAAGAAAACGATCCTGTTTTCGAAAGGCTTCTTTTAGTTCCATATCATCCACTTAGGTTTTTCATGGGGCAGTACACTTGTCTATAACGCCGGAAAATATACCTCTGCGTAATCGAAAATTCCACAGGGAATGCGTATTTTCCTGATTTCAACGCAATACGATGACAAACGTGCCCACAAAGCAATCGATTCGCTCTTTGCGATGTGGATAACTTGTTAGTAATTCGTTTTTAGAAAAGCATCCTGAGAAAAAATAATAATATCATAATCTATGATGATAAATCTGCATTGATCTTAAGGGGATATCGTACACTGCCCGTTTTTATCAAAAAACTATAACTTATTTATTCGCAATATGATAAGGTGCATATTCAGGAATCTCATATTAATATATACCAACCGGATGGTACAAATAGAGAACAGGAATTTTTTTCTCCCTCTTTTCTTCTTTCAAATTCGTCTTTGATTGTTTTCGTGGATAACTTGTAGAAAAGCTGTTTTCCTCGAAGGTTTTTTTACCCTATTCGGATCAGGCCTTTCCTTGTTTATTAAGATTTTATAAATCCCCGCTGTTCGTCATCTTCTTTTTTAACACCACACAAGCGTTCTGGGCATCCTTGCACGCGGTTATCGCCGAACAAACCGCGATACATCGGACCCCGACGGACAAGATTTGATCCAGATTATTCGACTCAATACCTCCGATGGCGACATGAGAAAGTCCCGCCTGGTCGGTTCGTCGGACAGACTCCCGGATGTAATCCAAGCCGGCAACCGGTTCCACCGGCTTGGTTGCGGTGGCAAAAGCCGGCCCAAGGGCAATATAGGTCGGATTGGCAGCGATAGCGTCTTCAAGCTGCGGTGGATTGTGCGTACTCAAACCCAGGATCATGGGCTTGTGCAGCAGTCGACGGATCGGATCCATGGGCAGGTCGTTTTGGCCAAGATGCAGACCGTCCATATTCGCGGCGATGGCGATATCGACCCGGTCATTCATAATCGTAATGACGTTATGTTCGGATCCAATTCGAGCCAGGTCGCAAGCGAGCCTGTAACAGCGGTCGTCCGACAGGCCCTTGGGACGAAGCTGAAGGCAGTCGGCCCCGCCATGGCAGCATTTTTCAGCCGTGTCAGTGACCCAAGCATCTGAAATATCAGGCGAAACGGTAAGAATTACATAGAGTCGGACATTCCGGAACCGCTGGGAAGGATCAGCATACAGGAAAATGTCTTTTTCAAGGGTATAGGCTTCGAACCGCAGATGCTCCAGTTCGCCGGCCAGAGACGGATGCAGCACCTGGGCGATTTCCGTAAGGACACGCAGGGCTTCGGTCAGCCTTCTGACCGCGGCGATAAAACTATCCATAGCCTCCGTCCGGACCATCTGGCCGGGTACCTGTACCTCTCTGCCCACATCCCCTGCCGAATCGCGGGCGCAGATTAAACGATCGGAAGGAATTCGGTTCAGGATCGCACAAAGCCGGTGACGCAAGGTTTTGGCTCGGACAGTAAGAAAGGCGTTATTAATAATAAAACGACAGAATTCCTCCGTAACTCGTGCCCCTTCACGGGCTCGGTTTGCATTGGCGTCCATAATTCGGTACAGGCTTTGGTCCATTTGAACGATTATAAAGGGATTCGACGCAGGGAAAAATGAAAATTCGACAAGACGTTGCAGAAAGAAAAAATCGTTGGTAATATAAGGGGCTTTGTGTCAACTACTATATGAAATGGAAGGAGCTTAAGGCAAATGGGTACCAATGTGGCTGTGGCCGGAGTGACCGGCGCCGTGGGCCAGGAGTTCCTGGCGATCCTGGAAGAACGTAATTTTCCAATCGATTCGATCAAGATACTCGCCTCGAGCCGTTCGGCGGGCAAGAAGATCACGTTCAAGGGCACGGAATATACAGTCGAGGAGATGACTGAGAAGAGTTTTAAGGGAGTGGATATCGCCCTGTTCAGCGCCGGCGGGGCCCGCAGCAAGCAGTTCGCGCCCGCGGCGGTCAAGACCGGTGCGGTCGTAGTGGATAATTCCTCCGCCTTCCGTATGGATCCGGATGTTCCTCTGGTGGTGCCCGAAGTCAATGCCCATGCGATTAAGAAGCACAAAGGGATCATCGCCAATCCAAATTGTACGACGATCATCGCCAACGTGCCGGTCTGGCCGCTGCACAAGGCCAATCCGATCCGACGTATGGTCGTCAGCTCGTATCAGGCCGCCAGCGGCGCCGGCATGGCCGCGATGCTGGAAATGCAGCAGCAGGCCCGCGAGGTGCTCGACGGCAAGCCGGTTACCTGCAAAGTGCTCAAGTATCAACTGGCGTTTAATTGCTACTGCCACGACTCCAAGATCGGCCCCAACGGGTATAATGAAGAAGAAACGAAGATGACCAAAGAGACGCACAAGATCTTTGGCGATACTTCCATTGCGATCACCTGCACCTGCGTGCGCGTGCCGGTGCTGCGCAGTCATTCCGAAAGCATCAACCTGGAATTTACGAATCCGATCACGCCGGAGGAAGTGACCGAGATCCTCATGGCGGCGCCGGGCGTGGATATTATCGACGACCGCGAAAACAACCGGTTCCCTATGCCGACGGATGCCAGCGGCAGGGACGATTGCTATGTCGGCCACATTCGTCAGGATGAGTCGATCCCCGACAGGCGAGGGATCAACATCTGGGTCGTCGGAGATCAATTGCGAAAAGGCGCTGCTTTGAACGCCGTACAGATTGCGGAATTGCTGCTGTAAAAGATAGGAGACAGGAGATAGGAGATTGGGAGATAGAATACGGCAGGCTGCAAAGCGATTTGAGGATTTGATCGTATGGCAAAAATCACATGTGTTGGTTTTGACAATTTATAGACTGACAAAATCATTCCCCACACAGGAACAGTACGGATTGATTTCACAAATTCGGAGGTCCATAGTATCGGTGCCTGCTAATATCGCGGAAGGATTCCGACGATTAAAGAAACCGGATAAAGCGCGATTCTTGAATATTGCCCAAGGCTCCCTGGAAGAAGTCCGTTACTATATGATTCTTTCGAAAGACTTGGGTTATCTGTCAAATGGAGATCAAATTATGATGCAAATCGAAGAGGTCGGAAGATTACTTGAAGGTTACTATAAAGGCCTTCTTCGGGTAGAATGAGAAGTTCTTGCTTGTATTCTGTCTCCTTCCTCCTATCTCCTGACTCCTTGATACATGTCTAATCGGAATATCAAACTGACGATTCAATATGACGGCACGGCATACCACGGCTGGCAGAGCCAGCGGAACGCTGACACCGTACAGCAGCGGATCAGCGAGGCGATTGAGCGGCTGACCACCCGCCCCGTCCGGCTGTACGGCTCCTCCCGTACCGATGCCGGAGTGCATGCGCTGGGGCAGGTGGCCCATTTTCATATCGACTGCCCTGTTCCCACGGAAAATTTCCGCAAGGCCCTCAATAAAATTTTGCCCGATGATATCGTGATTACCGATGTTACCGAAGTCGCTCCGGAATTCGATGCGATCAAAGATACCCGTTCCAAACGGTACCGATATACGATCTGCACGGCAACGGTGCCTCCGGTGATGCAGGTCCGGTTCTGCTGGCATCGGCCGGGTCGGTTAAACGTCGAGGCGATGCAGGCGGCCGCCGCCTGTCTGGTCGGGACGCACGACTTCAAGTCGTTTGCTTCGGCCGCCGACAAGCGGCAAAGCTCAGTACGGACGATTCTGGATAATTCCGTACGACAAGACGGGCCGTGGGTGTATTATGAGGTGGAAGCGAACGGTTTTCTGTATAATATGGTGCGGAATATCGCCGGCACGCTGGTCGAGATCGGACGAGGACGCTGGCCGGCGTACCGAATGGACAAGATTCTGGCCGCCCGGGATCGCACGCTGGCCGGCCCGCTGGCCCCGGCATGCGGATTGTGTCTGGTGGAAATACGATATGAATCGGATGGTCGGATAGAGCCATTGTCTGACAAGGGATAGGATATCCATGAAGATCGTGCATATCATCACCCGGCTGATCCTGGGCGGGGCGCAGGAGAATACCCTGATTACCTGCAAAAGCCTTGCCCGGCGCGGGCATGATGTTACGCTGATCACCGGCCCTGCGATCGGTCCGGAGGGGGAGCTGTTCATGCAGGCCCAGGGGCAGGGATTTGAGGTGCTCGTTCAGAACCGCCTGATTCGTCCTATTCGTCCATTCAATGATCTGAAGGCCTACATCGAATTGAAGCGGCTCCTGACCGAACTGGAACCTGATATCGTTCATACCCACTCGGCCAAGGCGGGGATATTGGGGCGGTATGCCGCCGCGGCGGTCCAGCCCCGGCCCAAGATTGTGCACACCGTGCATGGACTGGCGTTTCATCCGTATCTGCCCGTCCGCACCAACCGATTTTACATCGCGATAGAGAAGGCCGCCGCCCGCAAGACCGACGCCTTTGTCTGTGTGGCCGACGCCATGACGGAAACAATGCATGCCGCGGGTATCGGCCTGGACAAACCTTTTACGACGGCGTATTCGGCCATCGAAGAAAATCGGTTTCTGGCGGCGCCGGATGTCGAGGACAT
>JAFGGE010000161.1 GCA_016930745.1 Sedimentisphaerales bacterium | reverse complement strand
TGTCCAGATCAAGTCGCCGCCTTCGTTGGCGTCCCGCACATCGATCCGCCAGAAGTATTCGGTTTCCGGCAGCAGGGCAAACGGCAGATTCGCCAGGTCATACGTTGCTTCGCTCTGATCCTCAGACACGAGCTGCAGATTCAGGTCGTTGGAATCGGGCGAAACATATACATCATAGCCGGCCAGGGTCACATCCGCCGGGGCCTGCCATTCCAGGATAGCGCTGGGCGAAATCAGATCCGCATGGTTGGGCGGATAGACATTCACGGCGCGAACCTGCGGAATGACCGCATCCGGACCGGCGGCAAAACTGGCCGCGATCTCATCGGCGCTCTGGGCGGTCTGATAAATACGAAACTCATTATAGTTGCCCACGAACATCGCATCAGGCCACTGGGCCCGTCCCAGCCAGTTGTTGTTGTCGTTGATGGCCGACAGCGGGTAGGTGAATCCGCCGCCGCTGATAGCGGCCACCCCATTGACATAGATCGTTGCTGTCTGGTTCGCACCATCCCAGACGACGGCGACATGCTGCTCCGTGCCGCTGGCCAGCGTCTGCGTCTGGATCCACGTCTCATTCTGGGCCGGATCAGGGTGGTTATTGCCGAAGCGTAACGTGTCGTCTCCGCTTCGCGGCGTCAGAAAGATGTAGAAGGCATTGCCGGCGCCGGGCGACTGGTTTTCCCCTCCATTGCTGGATCCGAAGTCGAAGATGCGCTGCCAGGAACTCGTTGTTGGACCGTTCCAGGTCACCCATGCCTCAAAGGTCGCCGCATTGCCCAGATCCGAAATGATGAGGTTGGGCAGATCGACATAATCGCCGTTGTTGGCATTGGACGACTGAGATCCTGTGTTGCCCAGGACCAGCTTGCCGGTATCGAACGCGGCGTTGCCGGTATTATTGACCAGCGTCCCATCGGCGCCGCCGACGACGTCCTCGGTCGTGCCGTCAAACGTGTAACGATGCACTACGTCAAACTCGTCGGCCAGTACGACGGCCGGACTTAAAAGAAACAAGATTGCAATTGCTAAACAGACTTTTTTCATTGGAAATCCTCCGAAAGATAAATGTACAATAAAACGACAGGAAACCATCGAATGAGACGAATGCGCTCATCACCTCCTTTCTTCATCACGCTTCTCCCTGCTCAAAACGTTTACTATTTTTCAGCGTTCAACCAAATCATACGCTGAATCGGAACAAAATACAACTACCACCAATGCACAGGGCGAAAACTGCTCGGGCTCCGCACCTGCATGCTCTCAAACTTTCGCCAGTCCACATGGCCGTCGACATAGCCAATACTACCACCAACGGGTCGATTCAGACCATCGACATGGTTTGTACGATCGTATGTCTGATTCCATGAGTAAGAACCCCCTGGAACCTGGACAAAACTGGTAGTCGGGGAATCCGGATTGAGATCGGTGCTCAGTGTCGCATCCGCAGTCAGTTCGATGGAGCCGGCGTTCTTCACTTCGGACATTTTTTGCAGCCATTGGCGCTTGGGCGTTCCCTGGATTTGAAAGGCTTTTGTTGCCGTGGAGCCCGGCGCCATATCCAGCATCCAAAAATAACCGGTCACGCGAAAATTTGATTTTCGACCCGACACCCAGTCGGGTTCTACTTCCTCATGGAACGGCGGACCGGCCTGTCCATAGATCAGGGAGTACTGCCATAGCTCCGGTTTGTCAGGACCTTTAGTTGGATCGGAAGGGCAATAGAAGGTATATTTACTGCCTCCGTTGTTAATCACCAGATCGGTCGTATAGAAGGAGACATCCCAAGCCCAGTTTCCGCTCTCATTGAGGGGAAACCAGCCGTCATTTTCCCCGGCATAGATGTGCATCGTCAGACTGATCTGCTTTTGATTGTTCTTGCAGTAAACCCGGCGCATGGCCTCCTTGGCTCTCTTCAAAGCCGGGGTCAGAATGGCAAGCAGCATAGCAATGATCGCGATGACCACCAGCAGTTCAATTAACGTGAACGCCCGACCGTGTTTTACCTCAGTCCACCTCATGAAACACACTCCCATTCCCTTAGGGATTACAGATACACTCACTATAGCATTATAGGACGCATCGCCGCAAGGGTCTACGCCATATTGCGTTTTTTGTTCACCATTTTGCGAACTATCCCCCATAATCGGATCGCGCATGCCCCAATCCTTTTGTTGACCTGTGGCCCCCCCTGCCGTATTCTGTGGTTATGAAATCGTATTTCGATTTGGTCCCGAATGACAGGAGGTCACCATGAAGGTAGTGGCGTTTAACGGCAGTCCGCGCAAAGACGGCAACACGAATATGCTCATCGAAACGGTCCTGGCCGAGCTGCGGGCCGAGGGCTTCGAGACGGAAATCGTCCAGATGGCCGATAAAAAGGTCCGCGGATGCATCGCCTGTTACCAATGCTTCGAGAAAAAGAACCATCGATGCGCGGTCGCCAATGACGACATCAACGAATGCATCGGGAAGATAGAATCGGCCGACGGCATCATCCTCGGCTCGCCGACCTATTTTGCCAATGTCAGCACCGAGATCAAGGCCCTGATTGACCGGGCCGGCCTGGTCGCCCGGGCCAACGACGACATGCTGCGGCGCAAGGTCGGCGCTGCCGTAGTCGCCGTCCGACGCGGGGGGGCCTGCCATGTCTATAGCTCGATCAATTATTTCTTCGGCCTGGCCCAGATGATCGTGCCCGGTTCGATCTACTGGAACATGGGATTCGGCCTGCAAAAAGGCGATGTCGCCGGAGACGACGAAGGCCTGCGCACGATGAAAATCCTCGGCCAAAACATGGCCTGGCTGCTGAAGAAGATGAAGGCGTAATAAGACTGTTTTTTATAACTATCGGAAAATCCCCGTGTTGTAAAAGCTCGAAATGTGAATATCGAAATCCTTAACAAATTCGAAATACGAATCGTTAATGCCCACAACAGAAGGGCCGCTCATCGGGTTACAGTTTTCCCCTTCGTTCTGAACCGGCCTGCTCGACGGTCGTGACGACATGGTCGGTCACATCGATTTTGCCGGCCAGCAGTCGGTTGCGGTTCTCTGTGGTCCTTTCCTTCGCGTCGGGCTCGGCAAGAAGATCGATCGCCAATTCAACGAGCTCCTTAGAGTCGGTGGTCTGGCGCAGCAGCCCGGCCCTCTCGAACATATCGATCGTCCCGGCCTGGAGCGTATTGACGTAGATCGTCGGCGTCGCCAGCAGGGCCGACTCCGAGGCCATCGTTGCCCCTTCGGTGATCACCAGCGAGGCAAACGCCAGTACATGATGAATCTGGTGCGGCGGGATACGCAGCCGGTACGACGCCAATTCTTCCGGCAGAGGCGCTTCGGAGGTGATATACACCCGCACCCGCTCGGCCAGGATTCGGATCAGCTCAGCCCGCGTGTCGGCCTCGACCCCGTGCTGCCCCACATCGTGCTGTGCTCCCCAGGCCACCAGCCGGACCACGCAGTACCTCTCGGTCGGGTCGATCCCCATTTCCCGCACGATCTGCGCCTGGGGAGTAAATCGACTCGGATGCAGATAGGCCAGCTCATGGCAGCCTGCATACAATCGCTGTTTTCGCACCGGCGGCAGTTTGTAACAGTCCGGGCTGTGAACTTGTGTCGCAAACGGCCAGGCGGCCCGATGGCCCCATTTGTGATGCTCCGTATCGTCCCAGAGCACGACCGGGCGACGCAGCAGAAAACCCACCTGCGCGGCCCAGATACCCCCGACCGCGGTCAGCACATCCGGACGGAATTCCTTACAGACGCCCCACAGTCGCCTGTCTCGTCCGAGCATCCGCAGGGGCCGAAGCCAGGCTGGAATCCGGGGGGTATTGACCTGCCGATAGGCGATCCCAAAATGCTCCAGCAGGGCAAGGGTGATCTCTTTGTCCATGGCCGTCACAGCCACAGTGTGCCCCAGGTCCTGCCAGGCACGGATGGCGTTGTGGAAAAAGTGCACCTGTGCCGGATGGGCTATGTCTACCAGAATCCGCATGGTTCCTCACTATCTTTTTCTCAGGCCAGATCATAGCCTTCCTGTTTCGTTTGTGCAACATCTTGCGGTTTTTCAGAAAATTCATTTGACTGTGCCGAACTATATATTACTATATGAGTAAATAGTCATACAGTTGGAAGGTAAATTTCTATGAAAAAACAGGAGCGCCAGTTTTTATACGCCCGGCAGGCGGATATTTTCAAGGCCGTCGCCCATCCCCTGCGAATCGCGGTCATGGATTTTCTTCGCAACGGCGAGCAGTGCGTCTGCGACATTACCCGATTCGTCGGCTCCGAGCAGTCCAATGTCTCCCGTCATCTGTCGCTGATGGTCGCTGCAGGGGTTCTGGAAAGCCGAAAACAGGGCCTTAAGGTCCTCTATAAGATCAAGACGCCATGCATCCTGAATTGCTTTTCCTGCATTATCGACGTCATCCGTACCCAGGCCGAGGAAAACCGGCAACTGCTCGATGCCATCTGAGGAGATTCGATGGACTTTAAGAAAGAATGGAAGAAACTGCTTTTAGTGATCGGGGGGTTTCTGCTCTGTTTTTACCTGCCAGTCGGCCGGCCTCGTTTCGACAGCGCTGTTTCCGAAGCCCTGCACCTGGTCCGATGGTACGCCCGAGAGCATGTCCTGCTTTGCCTGATTCCCGCTTTTTTCATCGCGGGAGGGATCGCCGTGTTTGTCAGCCAGGCGTCGGTCATGAAATATCTCGGCGCCAGGGCCAACAAAGTCCTGGCCTATGGGGTCGCTTCGGTCTCCGGGACGATCCTTGCCGTCTGCTCATGCACCGTTCTGCCTTTGTTCGCCGGGATTCACCGTATGGGCGCCGGGCTGGGTCCGGCAACGGCCTTTCTTTATTCGGGACCCGCGATCAACGTTCTTGCCATTATCCTGACCGCCCGCGTTCTGGGTCTGGAGATTGGGATCGCCCGAGCCGTCGGCGCCATCATTTTCAGTGTTGTTATCGGGCTTTTGATGCACCTGATCTTTCGTAAAGAGGAATTGCAGAAGGCCCAGGACGCCAGGGTTATGCCCGAAGAAGAACCGGCAAGGCCTTTGTGGAAGAATGCCCTGTTTTTCGCTTCCATGGTGGGGATACTGGTCTTTGCCAACTGGGCCCGAAGCGGGGATGTGCGGGCGGTGTTTTTATGTTGTCCCAATGGTCTGAGCACCTATCAGGTCGAAGGCACGGTACTCAACCGGGGCGATGGCTCGGTCGCCATTCGGGACACCTCCGGGCAGACCCATCAGATTCCCGCCGATCAGTTACAGACGATCGAAGAGATCCAAACCAGCAATCTATATCAGTGGATCTACAATTATCGCTGGTGGCTGGTGGCGGGATTTTTGATCGCCTTTGCCCTGATGGTCTCTTCCTGGTTTTCACGTCCGGAGGTGGTTCAGTGGGTCGATGCGAGCTGGGGATTTGCCGTGCAGATTCTGCCGCTTCTTTTGTTGGGCGTAGTGATATCCGGCCTGCTTCTCGGTCGGCCCGGCTCAGGCCAGCAGGGTCTGATCCCCAACGAATGGGTCAACGCCGCTGTGGGCGGAAATTCCCTCTGGGCCAATCTTTTCGCCTCGGTGGCCGGGGCGTTCATGTATTTTGCCACCCTTACCGA
>JAFGGE010000160.1 GCA_016930745.1 Sedimentisphaerales bacterium | reverse complement strand
TAGGAGCACAGGCCGTCACAGCCGTCCTGGACCTTAAGGAAGGCTCGTGTCTGGCCCTCAAAACGGGCCAGAGGCCGGAGGGCAAGATCATTTTGACATGTGGATATTGGGGTTTTGTGCTTGATCTGGGGCCGTATTTCTGGTCTATTAGAGGGCAGGACTGCCGGAATTTGGGGCTGGCTGTAACAGTTCCGGCCCGGATCGGCTCTAACCAGAGAGGTCAGGAACCGGGGCAGGTCGTTTTTTTGCGGTACGACGTGGAAGGGGCCGGGAAGGTTCATCCCTTCGCTGTCCTGTACGGCAGGCAGACAGCCGGTTACGACGACAGTGGTGTTACTATTGGTTTTGCGGCTTTTTCGTATCTGCTGGCGGCTCTTGGCCGATGCGATATGGGTAACGCAGCAGGTGTTGACGACGACCAGATCGGGGTCCTGTCCTCGTGGAGCGGGTTCCAGGCCCAGCCGCTGAAGCAACTCGCGAATCTGCTGGGTTTCGTACTGGTTGACCTTGCAACCGAGAGTTTTTACGGCGAATGTTTTCATGCCGTGCATCATAAAGAATCCGTCGGGAAGCGGCAAGTCCGCTTCGGAACGGAAGTAGAAATTGCGGTAACGGGAGAGTGCACATGGCTGCGATAAATGGAGTATGGGCAATCGATATCGGCTCCAACGCTCTGAAGGCCCTTCATCTTCGTCTGGGCGAACACGGGATCGAGGTGATCGGATTCGACTATGTTGAGCACAGCAAGGTGCTCAACACCGAGGAGGTTGACGAGGCGGAAGCCGAAGAAGCCATCGAGGAGTCGCTGCGTAAATTTACCGAACGCAATGAAATCGGAAAAGATCCTGTGGGGATATCGATTTCCGGGGGCAGCAGCTTTGCCCGGTTTATCAAACTGCCTCCGGTGGAAAAGAAGCGGATCCCGGAAATCGTGCAGTTTGAGGCGGTCCAGCAGATTCCCTTCGACATCAATGAGGTGGAATGGGACTGGCAACTGATGACCAGTCCGGACAGCCCGGATGCGGAAGTGGGCATTTTTGCGATTAAAAACGAAGTGATCAACAATTTCATGAATCACTTTACCCGCGAGAAGATGCAGATCACCCATGTGCAGATCGGCCCGATGGCACTGTATAACTATGCCCATTTCGACCGACAGGACGTGCGTGAGGACAGCGGTAAGGCGGTTGTCATTATGGATATGGGCTGTGACAGCACCACGCTGGTGGTTTGTTCCAAGGACAGCGTCTGGCAGCGGAGCATTCGCATTGGGGGCAGTGCCTTCACCGAGGCGATCGAGGAGGCGTTCAAGCTGGACTTTCGCAAGGCGGAAAAACTGAAACGCACCGCCCCGATGAGCAAATACATGCGGCAGATCTTTACGGCGATGAAGCCGATGTACACCGATCTGGGCAGCGAGGTACAGCGAAGCCTGGGATTTTATACCAGCAGCGGTCCGGGCAGGGAAAAAGGATTTTCCAAGATCATCGCGCTGGGCGGCGGCATGAAATTGCAGGGTCTTGCCAAATATCTGCAGCAGACTCTGAATATTCCGGTGATTCGTCCGGATTCCTTTGAGCGGCTGACGCTGGCGCCGGAGGCGTCGGCGGCCAAGTTCCATGAGAATATCGGGGACTTCGGGATTGTATACGGTCTGGGCGTACAGATGCTGGAGGAACCCAAGATCAAGGCCAATCTTCTGCCGCGACGCCTGTCTCGGCAGATGGCCTGGGCGCGAAAGGGGAAATATTTTACCGCGGCGGCGTGTCTTCTGTTGGGCGTCTCAATCGTCAGCCTGGCCAATGTGCAGTTTGCCAGGGCCAAATACAACAGCAGCGCCAATGAAGAACTTCGCCGTCAGTACGGCCAGATCACCAGTGAGGCCCGCGAGGCCAAAGCGAAACTGGAAGAACTTACGGGAAAGATTCCCCGACTGGACGAACAGATCGCGCAACAAACATCGATGCTGAAATATCGCGAGATCATTCCAAGGCTGAACCATGACATTCTTGCCTGTCTGCCGAACGAAGAGAACAATCCGGAACAGGCGGCTGTATACAAGGCCTTCGAAGAGGGGGATGTGGAGGCCCTCAAACAGGTGCCGCGGAACGAACGAAAACAGCTTTTTATCACCAGTCTTTCGGTACAGTATGTCAACAGCGTCAAGGATGCGGATTTAAGCAAATTGAAAACCATGCAGAGAAAAGCCATTTCCATCGATATGGGAACCGGCGGAAGATACGGTTTTGAAGGGATGGATCCGCGGTATATGGAGGGGATGGACCCCCGCTATATGGAAGGGATGGATCCGCGGTATAGGGAGGGGATGGATCCCCGGTATAGAGAAGGGTATGGTCCGGGGGGGACTCCCCTGGTGCAGGAGGAAAAGGAGCTGGACGGACCGGGTTTCGTGGTGGTGATCGAGGGGTACAGCCCGTACCAGGGAGGCAAGAACAACGATCTTTCCCCGCTGATGGATCCGCCCGGCGTCGGACGGCAGGAAGATCAGACGAACTGGGGATTTATCACGCGGCTGGAAAACATTCTTAATATTGTGACGGATACGCCTTTCCGATTGTATGAAAAGGGCAATACCAAGCATTTTATTCTGGAAAAAGATGCGGTCGATATCAGCAAGCAGGATACGCCCCTGGGAATCGGCATCCAGGTGGAAAAGGAGCGTATCAGCAAAGATCTGTTAAACAAGATGGTCAATCCAGGGATGGAACGAGGCAGACGGGGGGATTACTACGCCGAAGGCATGGGAGGAGCCGGGGGGCGGATGGAAAGCCGGGTAGAGAAAGAGACGGTGCTGGTCGATCCGCTGACGGGCGAAGAAATCAGCAAGGTCTTCGACATTGTAACCGAAGCGGATATCGCGGCCAACCCGGATTTGACGGAGAGAAATCTCGGCGAGCGCAAGTATGATCAGTATCGTCGACCGATCTTTATCGTTCGGGATCACTGGTTTCGCGTGAAATGCAAATTCCTGTGGGAAGGCGGGCCGGAAGTTCCGAAAAAACCGAAAATGAGCCAGTATATGTATCGCTAAACCGGGTGCAGAAAACAGTCCTGCATGGGATGGCGGATTCTGCGTGATATGCGAAAGGGCGATTGGAAATGAAAAAACCAAATCTCAAATTGAATCTTCGGTTCAGCGTGGGCTTTTTGCGAAAATATACGGCGATCGTGATTCCCGTGGCCATCGCCATCGTAGCGGTTCTGGTGCTGGGGATCACCCTGTTGTCGGGTCGGAAATTGAAAGCGGAGATGCAGAAGAACAGCCTGCAAACGGGCACTCAGATCAAAAGTATGATCAGCTCGACTCCCTCGGCGCAGCAGTATGAGCCCTGGAAGGAGCATATCGATCTCCATCAGAAGGAAGCCGAACGGGTGGCCCAGTTTTTCGCACTGGATTCCCGCCGGGAGCTGATCAGCTATAAGATTTTTCCGGAACCGAAGGACAGGTCCAATCAGATGTTTGACGAGTTCGGTAAATTGTATCAGGAGGCCGTCGAGAGGCTGGTCGAGATGGTCCACGGCCGCGATGCGCCTACGGAAGAGGAGATCCAGGCGCAGCTCGGCGGCCCGGCGCGCCCTGGAATGGGTGTCGCCTACGGCTCGGAAACCCAGGAATCGACCAAGCAAATGGTGATCGACAAACTGTGCGAAAAACGGGCGCAGGAGGTTTCGGTGTATGCGACGCCTCAGCTCTTTCCGTGGTCCAATTTCTGGGAGGAGTTCAAATTCGACGGACGGGACAAGGCCATCGAGCACTGCTGGTATTCTCAAATGGCGTATTGGGTGTATGAAGACGTCATGAAAACGATCGCGCGGATGAACGAAGGATCCTCCAGCGTGTACACCTCCCCTGTCAAGCGTCTGATCGGGGTATCGTTTAAGGAGCATGCCAATTTCATGGACACCCGGAACACGCTGTTGATGACGTCTATGGCCAAGTCGGGCATCATGGAAGACAGGCCCGAATATGTGCGGGAGGGATATCCTCCCATGCTGGGCGTACGACCCTGGACCGAACGATGGTGCACGGATCACTATGATGTGTTCCACTTCAGCGTTGGCGTCGTGGTTTCCGCGGCAACGGTAGATGATTTCATGGTGGAGCTGTGCACGGCCAAAACCCACAATTACCGCGAAGGATATACGGCAGACGGGCCGCTCCAGGAGGGGCTGCTGCACAATTCGATCACGATTCTGCAAAGTCAGATCGATCCGGTGGAGCGAACCGACGACAACCATGAGTTTTATCGGTATGGCCCCGGGGCGGTGGTGCGGCTGAATCTGGTGTGTGAATATCTTTTGGGCAGGGACGGATATAAAGACCTTGTGCCAGAGACCATCAAAAAACTGCTGGAAACCAAATCGGGAGGGCTGTCCGGGTCGGTCCAATCTCCCGCCCCTGCCCCTGCCCCTACAGGCGGAGGGGCCGGCAGTGCTGCTCGGTCACCCAGCCGCAGCAAGAGCAAGGCCCGGGATGTGGGGAGCATTGATTAACGGCAGGCCGGGCAGAGAACAGACAGGACGGAAGATAAAGGTTTGAAAGGTTAGACGAGGCGATACACATGGCCAAGAAACGAGGAAATCTGTTCGAGCAATACATTGACAAGCTTGTATTAGGGTTGTCGGTCTTTGTGTCATTGGGATTGCTGTGGGTGTTTCTCCTGAGCCAGCCGTATACGGTGGAATACGGAGCGGAAAAAGTCGGTCCGGGGGACCTGGATCGTGCGATTACGACCAACGCCCAACGATTGAAAAGCCGTCTGGAAGAACCGCCGGAGCCGGTGCCTCCGTATGTTCCGCCGAATGTGACCGAGCGGTTCGAAAATCCTATTCAATATGCGCAAGTCCCATCCTGGGAGCTTACCCAGCCGGGCATCCGGGAACAGGCTCTTGAGGAAAAGAGACTTTATCGGTTGCCCGATATGCCGATGCTGTCGAATCTGGAAGCCGTCAGGATTCGGACGGTGGCGTACGTGCCGACCCAACCGCTGGATCAAAACCTGCCGTATGACAAGGCCCCTGTTGAGTTGGGGGATGTGGATTTGGTAACGGTTCAGACCTCGCTGGATATTTCCACGTTGTATCGCAGTTTTGAGCAAAGCTTCGATTCCCCGGTAGTCCGTCCGCAATGGCGCGACTCCGATTTGGCGCGACCCGTGTTCGGGGCGGTGGATCTGGAGCGTCGGACAATGCAGGACGACGGGTCCTGGGGTTCCTGGGAGCGTGTTCGTCCGCCGCGGACGGATTATCTGGCCGGGTTGCTGGATGTGCCGCGGGATCCGAGCAAAATGCTGGATATCGAATTGAAAAAGAACCAGCTCAAACGTTTCGAATATATGCGGCATGTGCTGCAGCCGGATCCCTATGATTTCGCCTCTCCCCATGAGGTCTGGCTGACGCCTTCGCTGCATGAAGAGTATGTCAGGCTGGCGCAACGCGAGCAGGAGCAGAAACTGCGCGAGCAGCGGGAACAGGAACGGGAACGCCTCGAACGCGAGCGCGAAGCCCGAAGCCGCACCACGACCACGACGCGTACGCAGCCCGGTCGCGTCGATCCTGGGATGCGGGACGCCACCGCCAGGGGAGGTCGGGATCGATTGCGTCCCGGAACCGATCCCCGCCGGGGCGATTCCATGATGGAGGATTCGTATTATTATCAGGAGGGAATGGGCGGAATTCGGCGTCCGGGACAGCCGCCCAAGAAAGAGGAAACCTCCCAGGATATCCTGGCGAAACTGGCCGATGTCATGCTCAAGGACAATGAAAACCTGCGGAATCGGCAGGAACCGTTATTGATTTGGGCGCATGACGATTCCATTACGCAAGCCGGCGTGTATCAATACCGGTTGCGCGTAGGGGTTTTCAATCCGATTCTCGGCAAAGAATGGGTAGCGAACAACCAGGCGGATCTGAACGACCGGGTTTTCCTGTTCACCCAGTATACCGAACCAACCGAACCGATTACCGTGGAAGACCGGGAGTATTTCTTCCCCATGCAGGTCGTGGCCGATGCCCGGGATACCGTAGAGATAAAGGTGGCGCGGTATCATTTGGGACGTTGGCGCACCAATGATTTTACCGTTCGTTCCGGAGAGCCGATCGGTCGGGAGTTGGAAGTCGAACCGACACTGCCCTTGGCCGACGCGGGGCGAGGAATGGATCCCAGGGCTATGGCCTATTATGAGGGCATGGGAACCGGGATGCCGACAGGACCGGAAAAGATTGATTTCCGAACCGGTGCGGTGCTCGTGGATGTGCAGGCCTCCGCTACATGGGAAACGCCCGGCGCTCGCTTGTCGCGCCAGGAAATCCAGGAAATCCTGTATGCCGAGACCGGCGGCGACATTGAACGTTTCGCGGTGAGCAGCCGAAACTGGCCCGGCGAGGTTCGTTCCCTGCACGAGCGCATCAAACAATCGGAGGATCGCGGGCCGGTGAAGTATGTCCAGCGCAGTCACTACCGCACACAACGGCAGACGGCGGCACAATCCCGCCTGCAAAACCAGATGGATCCGTATCGGGGCATGGATCCCCGGATGATGGATCGGCGGTTTTGATTTCCGGTCATCGCTTGCGGCTATGGGATGTAAGGAGCAGATTCGAAAGCGTTATGAGGGGGGGGCAGGCAGCGTCTATCACGACATCAAGCGGGGCATCCCCCCGCAGGCGTATCCCTGGGTCGCTCAATGCCGGGCGGAAAAAATTGCTCCGTATGTTGCCGAGCGTGATGTCGTGCTGGAATATGGCGTTGGGACGGGATGGAATCTGGCCGATCTGCGATGCCGGCGCAAGCTGGGATACGATGCCACTGAATCGCTCCAATCCATCCTTTCCGAACAGGGGATTGAATTTGTAGCCGATCTTGCTACCCTTCAGGATGCATCGGTGGACGTTGTGATTTGCCATCATGTATTGGAACATCTTGCCGACCCGTTCGATGCCCTGACGGAAATGCGCCGGTTGCTGCGAAGCGGTGGGACCCTGTTTATGGTTGTTCCCTATGAGAAAGAAAGACGCTGTCGATCTTACAATCCTTCCGATCCGAATCATCACCTGTTTTCATGGAATGTGCAGACCTTGTGCAATCTGACGGCGGATGCGGGCTTTGCCATTCAGCGCAGCCGGATCGCCGGGTACGGATATGATCGGTTTGCCTCGGTGCAGGCGGTTCGTCTGCGGCTCGGAGAGGGCGGATTTCGCCTGATTCGAAGGATCGGACAGATACTCTTTCCTCTAAAGGAGATACGGATCCTTGCAACCAAGGCGTGATCATTGGATCGGTTCGATCCTGCTGGTAGTGACGCTTTTGGTGGTTTGCCTGCGGGCTACCCACAGCGAAAGCCCGCATGTTCCCACCACCGATCCGTTGCAGGCGCTGACCAATCAGGCCTACAGCGTGCTTATCTCCGGGATTCTGGCGGCGGTTTGCGCTGTAGCGGGAGGGCTCTTGCTTGGTCAAAAGACGCTGCGCTATCGCAGAACGGGATTGGGGTGGGGCATTCTCCTGTTTTTGGCGGGCGCGGCGATCTCCTGTGCTGTTGCCTCGGACAAGCGTAGCGCGATGACGGCGGCGTTAACGCTGGCCGCCCCGATGATGCTATGCCTGACCCTGTCGCCCTTGCTGGATTCCCGGCGGCGGATTGGGCTCGTTTTGATGGTCGTCGTCTCGCTTGGACTTGTCAACGTCTATCAATGTTACGAACAGGCGGGTACCGGCAATACCCTGATGATCGAACAGTACAAGAATGATCCGATGTTGCAGTTGGGGCCCCTGGGAATCGAGCCGGGCTCGTTTGAGCATATGCTATATGAGCATCGGCTGTACGGCAAGGACGTGAAGGGATTTTTTACCACGGGCAACTCGGCGGGTTCGTTTTTTCTCCTGGCCGTATCGGCCATGGGATGTTTATGGTCCTTATCCGCCGGGAAGAAAAGTGGAATCGTTTCGATTATTGTATTTTCTATCGTATTGCTGGGACTTGTAGTCGGATTATTTTTGACGCACAGCAAAGGCGCGATCGTCGCGGCGGCGATCGGGGGCGCAGGATATTTGCTGCTTCGCTTTTGGGGACCGATCCTGTTTCGTTATCGATCTGCTCTTGTGATGTTGGCCGTCCTGGCGGCCATGGCGCTGACGGCGGGAGTCCTTTATTATGGATTTACCTATGATCGGCTGCCCGGCGGCAACAGCATGCTGGTGCGATGGCAATACTGGCGTGCTTCGATCCGTCTGATTGCCGAACAGCCGCTGGCCGGCGTGGGGGGAGGGAATTTTCGCCACTGCTATCCGCATTACAAGATCCCGGCCGCTGTGGAAACCGTGCACGATCCGCATAATTTCCTGTTGAGTCTCTGGACGCAATTCGGCCTGATCGGTCTGGGGGGATTTTTACTGGCTGTGCTGTGGCCGTTGGCCAATCTGTTTTTGATTCAACATAATGAGAAAGCGGATGACAAGAAAGAGGAGAATATAATACGACCGACGGTCCTTGTCGTTGGTGCTGTACTGGCGTTAGGTATGGTTGTCCTGCGTCCGTTTTTTATCGAGGGGCAGGCTACGCAAACACAGGACTTTCGTACGATTGTGCAGCTTTACCTGTATGGTTTTCCTGCCCTGGTTTTTCTTGGCGCATTTGTTCTGCTTTGGTTCGGAATGGTCAAGAATGAATCGACTCAACCGATTGTGAAAAAGCATAGTGTAATGGTGTTGTTGTGCGGTTTGGGGGCGTTCCTGCTGGCCAATTTGATTGATTTTGCGATATTTGAGCCGGGCATCTATACCACGTTCTGGGTTCTTATGGCATGCCTGATCGCTTTGCGACGAAATGAAGTTTCTTCGAAAGAGGCGGTGCTGTCCCTGCATCCGGGAATCCGATATGCCGGATCGGGATTGGTTTTGGCCGGTTTACTGGCGGTTTTTTTCTGGATGGTGGCGCCGGTGGTTCGGGCGGGGCGGCTGGAGCAGCTTGCGAATTGGCGCCGAAACGAGGCGCACGCCTTACTGGAACGAGCCGCCTTACTGGATCGATACGATCCGGAGCCGGTCCGGCGGAATGCCAAGCTGTACTTGTGGGAGTATGAGCAGACCGGACAAAAGGAGATGCTGGAGAGAGCTGCCGACTGGTTCCGTCAGGCCGAACGGCGCAATCCGGCCAGCTTCAAGGACGACCGGCAACTGGCATTGGTCTATCGGAAAATGGCCGAACACGCCGGTGAGCCGGGAAAAAAGGAACTGCTCTGGAAAGCATTCAAACATGCGAAAAAAGCGGCTGCCAAGTATCCCGGTTCGGCGGAGCTGCATATGGAGATGGGGGATCTGGCGATGCAGACAGAAATACCCCAGTGGTCGCTGAAACCTTATCTGAATGCGGTGGAAATCGAGGATGCCTTTCGCGAGATGTTCCGGATTATGTACCCGGGCCGGGAAATCCAGAGCCGGCTGGGGGAGGAAAAGTACCAGCGGGCCAAACGCCGGATCGAGGAATTGACGAACAGATATTAACTGATCCTTTTTCGGATTGTCCCCCAACGCATGAACATGACTCCGTGATAATAAATTGGGCCGTATGATTCGCCCAAAAAACTCAGTACTTCTACCTATACGGATATCGGTACTATTACTGATTTTGTGGATTTTTATTGATTTTTCGTTGGTTTTTATTGACAGACGATGAATCCGGGATATAATATATACATCGGCCATCTGGGCAGGCTGTACGGATGGGGAAACAGATGATGAACCATGGGGGGCTGTAAGGGAGGTAATTATGGCCAGGGGTTTCATGCGGGCCGGGAGGGTCTTCGTTGGCATCACATTTCCGCTTCTTTTGATCGGTATTCTTCTTTATCTTCTTCAGTCTCCCGGCGGCGCCCAGCCGGAAGCAGCGCCGACGGAGGAAGTCGGTTTGTCTGCTGCTTTTGAAATGACAGCCGGGCAGTATCGCCAGCAGTGCGAATATGCGGCGCTGGAGCGACTTTGCCAGGATGCCCTGACTGCTCCGCTTAGTTCGGCCCAGGCGCTTCGGATTCGCCAGATATTGGCCGAGGTATATATTGAGGTCGGACAAGACCAGATTGCCGAGCAGATGACCGAGCAGATCATCGCCGATTTTTCCCGGGAGCCGGCCCTTGTCGGGGCCTTATGCGGGATCGGAGACACCTGGCGCGCGATGCGGCAGTTTGACCGGGCCAAGGCGATATACCAGCGGATTACGGCCGAACAGGCGGACAATCCGGATGCGCTGTGGGCCCGGCAGAACCTGTGCACGATGGCCGTCCAGTTGCATCAGGATTCCGAAGCGCAAACCGAGACGGACCGGCTGGCAAGCGATTTTGCCCGGCATCCCCGTCTGGCGCTGGCCCTGTGCAGCGTGGGGGATGCGTACCTGCGGCGGAAGGATTTTCCGCAGGCGATGGAGTTGTATCGGTATGCGGTAGAGCATCTTTCTGGGACGGCCGATGCGGTCTGGGCCCAGAAGAACATCTGCACCACGCTGATCCGACAGAAGGACTTTGACGCCGTGCCTGCCGAGACGGACCGGCTGGCGGACCTGTTCGCCAAGAATCCCGACCTGGCCCGGGCCCTGTGCGAGGTGGGAGACGCCTTGGCGAATGCCAAACAGTCCGAGCAGGCCGCGGCGTTGTACGAATATGTCGTTGCCCATTTCCCGACCGACGAATATGCCCTGTGGTCGCAGAAGAATCTGTGCACGCTGTATGCGGGCCTGGGACAGCAGGAACAGGCCGAGGCGGAACTGAAAGACCTTTTCGCCCGGTTTGGCGAAAACAAACTGCTGGCCCGTGTTCTGTGCGAAGTGGGGGACGCCTGCCGCAAGGCCGAGAACTTTGCGCGAGCGGTCGAACTGTACGAATATATCACGAATCAGTGGCCCGGCGATGAATATGCCGTTTGGGCGCAGAAAAACATTGTGACGCTTCTGATCGAGCAGGATGATTTGGATGGGGCGGCCATATCGCTAGAAACCCTCCTGGAAACGTATGCCGAATGCAAAGAGCTGCCGCAGACCCTGCTGGATGTCTGTGATGCGTACCGCAAGAAGGAATTTTTTACCCAGTCCAGGAAGCTTTGTGAACAAATCAGCAGGAATTATCCGGGAACCACGCATGATCTGTGGGCCCGACAAAAAAGCCTCCTGAACGATATCGACATCAGCGAACAAGCCGTCCCCCCGCCGGGCAGCGTGCCGGAACCGATCCTGCAGGCGATGGATCAGTTTATCGTTGATTTCGCTTCGTATCCGCAGGTGACTTTTGCGGTGTTTATGACCGGCGAGGCATATTACGATCTTGCCCATGAGGAAAATGACAGGCCAAAGCCGACAGCGACACAGTACTATCCCAAAGCAATCGAGATCTGGCAAAAAATCATAACCGGCGATTTACCGATTGATCGCACCAGCACGCCTGAGGCATGGTTTCTGAGCGGAGTATGCCTGAGCCGATGTAAGAAGCCTGCCGAAGCCATTCCCTATATACAGACCGTGCTGAACGACTGGCCGGACTATCATTATACCTGGGATGCGCAGGTCTTCCTTGGCGTCTGTTATGAGCAGTTAAAATGGGCCAACCGAAAGAAACCCGATCTGAGTTATGATGCGCTTATCGAGGAGGCCTATACCGCCGTTCTGGAACGATTCCCAGACTGTACGCTGGTGTTTTACGCGAACCTGCAACTGTCTGAGCTGAAGTATGAGCAACAGCGGTGGGCCGAGGCGGCCATGCATGCCGAGCGGTACCTGCAGGACAAGTTTATCCGGCCGACGGCGCAGCGGGCGGGGGTGTTGTATAAGCTGGGGTTATGCTATGAAAACCTGCATGAGCCGGACCTGGCCCGGGCGGCCTTTCAACAGCATATCGACGAATTCCCGGAGGGGAAACTGCCCACCCACGCCAAGGCCGTATCCCGCCTGGCGGCTTTGGAAGGGGGTGCGCAATGAAAATCAGAGCGATCTCCCTCTGTGGCTTCAGCATTTATCTAACCTTACTTGTAACTAATGTTTTTGCCTGTATTCCTCCTAAACCCGGTCCCTGTTACCAATGGGATGGGGACTCCTGGGAACCTTACGGCTGTGTTGCGACGCCGTGCGAGGGTTGCGAAACTTGTAACACTACGACTTGTGCATGCTATGAAGACGATTCCAAGTGTGATGAATGTTATGAATGCAATGACGGAGAATGTGAATCGATGTGGGACATTGGTCCGGCAATAAGCGGGGCGTGTATCAAGAAAGAGCACAATCAGATTTGGTTTCACTACACGCAAACTTGTACGCTTGTGGCTAAGGGCCATGATTACGATGAATGTAATGATGAAGTACAACCTGATGACTATATTGACTTATCATTAACAGTCTGGCATGGTGGAAGTGTAGATGGAGCTACCGGAGCAAGTGTCTTGTGGGCTCCGGAAGGGCCCTCATCATCCGTTCAAGGTGATATAATTACAGCCACTGTCAAAGATAATCCCAATGGTCCTGACACAGAGAATCCGGCGAACACTGATGATGAAGATGTTGATACAAACTCAGCACAGCTTATTGCTTACGAGTGCGCGGCGGCCATGATCGGGACTTCAGGAACAGGTCCTGATTACGCCCTCACAATTTCGGAAACAGGTACAGTATTTGAGTCGATGAATCTGTGGCTACAGTCTGTAGAAGTGGCTACGGCTCAGTCTGCTGTCTGCGCTGATTGCGTCCCTTCTGTATTGTATGACGACGATGAAGCGGAATTCAGCATTGATCCTTTTGCATATGCCAAGTGGATTTTACGAACAAATCCAAACGGTGCCAATCTCGGTGATACCGGTCTCCTGAAGGTTACGATAGGAGTTGAGATTGATGGCTGGCTCCAGTGTGAGCTACAAGAAGATGAGGGCGGAGGTACTTCAGGGGGGCCATTTAATATAGGCGTCTCACTTGGATATGGTCCTATACGTGTAGCGTTTTCACCTGTACTTTCCATACCAACAACAGGAGCCAAATGTGAGTCCCAGGCGGTGCTTGCTTACGGCTTCAATTCAAACCTATTAGGGACCCGTGCTGGAGAATATGCAACACGGCTAGAGCACACATCTTCAGAGAATGGTTGGACGAGTGCTCCCAAGGACCATTATGTAGAGTTCAGCTATTATCCTGGAGAAGCGGACTTCATTGGAGTCGAACCTCAAGAAACTGAGGCGATCGCGGCAATTGGTGGCAAAACATCAGCTCAAGGTAAAGTATGGGTAGACACCAATCCTATGACAGGGGACACGTATTGGTACAATCTGAACTCTCGTGCTTCGATGTGGTCTGGAGGGGATGCCTTTTATTGGATAGGAACACCACAAGTTCTTAATCCACCATTGCGGGATCCGGAGCCTGGGTATTATGATTAGGGTATCCAGGAACTTCAAGATGGTAAAGAGTTATACAGGAAAGTTGACCATAACAATAGTGTCCATAACATATTCAGTCCTATTTTTGCTTTCAGCATCGACTGAGGGCCACATCGTCAACTTTCGCAACGATCCGGACCTGGCTAAAGCGATGGAATACGACTATGAGTTGACTCATGATCGTCAGAAAGCCAACCGGAATCTCGCTGAGAAATATTATCTGGCCTATCTGGAACGGGAAAACGAGTCATTTCAAAGGGCTCGTGTTTATCTTCATATGGGAGTTCTGTACTTAACAGCCTTCAGCCCAGAACAAGGGGAAAGTCCCGATTGGGAAAAAGGGCAAGATTATTTACAAAAAGCCCTGAAAGAGGAGCCGGATCGCATTAGCCGGGAAACGTTGCGAACCAGGACTATGCTGGCTTCCTCTTATGAAGCGAAAGTGGACCGTTTGAAGGCACGTATAGAGAATTATGACTTTTTTCTCTCATTAAACGAAGGGCAAATCCGCTCACAGTGGTTACCCTATACCCTTCAAGAAAATACTACAGGTCCCAATGAAAAGGACTTCCAATTGGTTGTGAAAAGATTGACGCCTCTTGCAAACACAACGGCAATGAATATGGTCTCTGATGCGAGGAATATGCCGGCTTCACAACGTAAAGACTGGTTGCACCGCATTGTAGATCGTTTTCCCAATACGGAAGCGGCTACTCTTGCTCAGAAGGAGTTGGATAAGCTTTCGGATCAGCAAACGGAGGCATCTACGACAATCGCTTTGGCGGCGGCTCCCGTTTCAGTGGTACCCGGCGCTTCCCGCGTACGGGATTCGCTTCAGGCGGCTTTAACCACAACAACCACGCCCTCTTCCCTGCCAACAGATCCAACAATACAACCAGAAAAGAAAGTCCCTCTTCCTGTTGTCGGGCAATCTTCGACGAAAGACTCGGCGATTCCCTATGCCACCGCCGGTCTTGCCGTCCTCCTTGCCGGAGCAGCGCTCTTATTGTTCCTCAAACGCCGCAGGCTATAGTGGGTTTTTCTCGATTGGCGCCTTGTCGCTTATTCAATGACGACCGCGGTGCCGTAGGCCAGAATTTCCGAGGCGCAGGACATGACCTCGGAGGTGGCGAAACGGACCATGATGACGGCGTTGGCGCCGAGTTTCTGGGCCTCCTCGATCATCCGGTCGATGGCCTGCTCCCGCGATTCGGCCAGCAGTTTGGTATAGTTGGTGATCTCGCCGCCGACCAGGTTTTTCAATCCGGCCATGATATCATTGCCCAGATGGCGGCAGCGGATGGTGTTGCCGCGGACCAGGCCAAGGGTTTTGACGACCCGCTTTCCTTCAATGCGATCTGTTGTCGTGATGATCATGGTTATCTCCTCACATCCTTATACCGATCGTGGCTCCAGAAAAACAGCCGTTCCCGCAGGACCGAGACGAACAGGATCGCCAGTCCGCCGATCAGCGCACAGATGCCGATCTTGAGCATGAAGCCAATCGTTGGATCGTTGACAAGGGTTTTTACCGCTTCAAAACCGCCGTAGAGCAACAGGGCAATGGCGGCAATCCCGAACAGCATCCAGCCGAGGCTTCGTTCGAGGCGGTTGTATATGCCGCCCCAGTACTGATCCCAGAGCTTGTCTTCGGGCTCCCTCAGGGTAACCTCGTCCGTAATGGCGATCAGCTTTCGAAAGCCTTCCAGCTCCTGCCTGCAATCGGAGCAGGTTTGCAGGTGTTTTTCGAGGTCTTGCTTCTGCTCTTGGCTGAGTTCGCCGTCGAGATACCCCATCAACAGGTCTTTATAGTCTTTACACGTCATGACCAAGACCCCCCTTTCTCTTTGTCCAGCAGTTCCCTGAGCTGTTTTCGAGCGTGATACAATCGACTCATAACCGTTCCCTTATTACAAAACATGACTTTGGCGATCTGATCGTAGCTGAGGTTCTGGAAATGCCGCAGCAGAATGACCTCACGGTGCTTGTCGCTGAGTTTTCCCATGGCCTGCCAGAGGGCTTGTTTCAACTCGGTCCGTTCCGTGACTGCATCCGGATCGAACCAGTCCCCTTGGGCGGCGATGAACTCTTGGCCTTCGTTTTCCGGCAGGGCACTGGTCCGGCGGAGGCGCATCCGCCGCAGATGAGTAAAACAGAGGTTTCGCAGGATCTGGTAAAACCAGGGGAAAAACTGACGGTCACCCTTGAGCAGCCTGATATTCAGATAGGCCCGATAAAAGGCCTCCTGGGACAGTTCCATGGCGTCTTCGTGATTTCCTACCAGCCCCAGCGCGATTCGGTATGCATCTTTCATATAACGATTCACCACGGCCTCAAAGGCCTCGCGTGAGCCCCGGCGGCACCGTTGGAGGATCGCCGCCTCATCCTGGCAGAATGCAGCTGTTTCCAAGGGCTCACACTCCTATTACTTTTCGGACCTGCCCGACCCCCGCGGCCGGACACCCCTATATACAACCGGCAGGGGCATAAAATTCAACTGAAATGTGGATTTCCGAGGCTGAGATGAGAAAAAAACGTTAGAAGACCTCCGATTGGAGAGCGGCGACATGGCGTTTCTTTTCCTGAATGATTCTGTTGAGAATCGTCTTGGCGGTGGGATCCCGGAGGAAATTGTCCAGGCCCATCAGGTAATGCATCATATCGCGTTCCTTGCGGAGGATGATATCCAGGACATCCTGCTTGCTGTGGGCCGATTCGAAGTCGGCTTCGGCATCGCTTTTCCCGGCAAAGACATTCAGAGCGGCAATGCCCCTGCAGACGCTGTCGTCCATGATTTTACCGGGTTTTTTGGTCTTAACGAACTCGTCTTTGAGCTGGGTATATCGGTCATGCAAAAGACGTTCGCGGCGAGCCAGCTCGTAAAACAGGTTGGACAGGTGGGGGTAGCCGGCGGCGGCCTCTTCGTAGAACTCCGCGGCGTCGGTCTGGACCTGTTCGGCGATCTCGAAAAGCTCCATCGCACTAAGGCGGTCATCGCTAAAGGAACTATCGGCCAGCGGCATATCCATACTGGTTAATCCTCTGCTTTTTCTACGCCATTACGGATCGGACGGTTCGGACCCAGCAGCCAAACGCGTTTGGCACATATCCCGGCATTGTTATTCTATTGATTGTACCGGGGATGGATTACGAGAATCAAGGCAAAACTATAAGAGATTTCCGGAATGAGAGACAAAAAAACACAATCAAAATCCGG
>JAFGGE010000009.1 GCA_016930745.1 Sedimentisphaerales bacterium | reverse complement strand
GACGTTTGACCCTCAGACCGAACGTCATACGGGAGAGTTTGCCAAAGAGGCCAACGAGTTGTTGAGAGATGCCAATCGTCCCGCATTCCAAGTTCCTGATGTCGGGAAAGTGTGAGCCTGAACAACACAGTACAGAATAGCACAATCTAATTGCTTTTGAAAAACAGCACCAAAGCCAGAGGGCTAACTTGTCTACTGTGGAGTAAAATTACATTTGCCGGTATCCTCTATGATTTTCATAGCCTTGTTTCGACCATGATACTTGGAATCTGGAAAACTACTCAATTTTTGCATAGAAGTAATATGTTGTTTCTAAAGCAGAAATCGAAACACTGGCACAGAACAAGTGGGATAAAATCGTGGCCCCAAAAGATGAGTCGATAGAATCAGTAGTGGGAATTATCAAAGAGCAGATAGGGCAGGGCAGGAGGGTATTTGTCAATATCAACAATCATTATGAAGGTTGTGCGGTACTGACGTCGGAAAAGATTGGGGGGAGGTTGGGGGGGAATCCCACGAAAAGGGTAGTATGAAACACCTAATTTATATTCTTAGCGGTATATCAAAAGGGAAATCATTTCCTTTTTATACTCCACCTTTTATGCTTTTACGGTGGGAATTGAGATGTTAGTGGAATTGAACTCTGTTTTCTTGATGTTAAAATGGGAAATATCGGTCGGTTTATTTCTTGACAATTTAATCAATGCTATGCTAGCATTGCCCTAGTTGGAAATGGGGCTTTTTTTATGCTTGTAGTGTAGCTATTTAACAAGACAGGACAATTCTTTTTCGGAGGGTGTGAAATGAGCAAAAGTCTGAAATTTCTAGCAGCATGTGTTGTGATTCTAATATTATCCCCACTCGCTTCAGCGGAGTTCATTAATCAAACAGACATAGGTTTGTACAACACAGGAGTTGATGCCAGCGGTATTCCTTTGGCAGATGATGCGATTGATCCGCATTGGTTGCTCAGTGGGTCGGGAACTGCAGAGGATTCAGGACCTGATGCCGTCGTGACAAGAGAGGCGGGAGGATTTCCCATAGGACCCTGGTTACTTGATGATGCCGATCCGGCGTCGGCATGGATTACTCCCGCTGCAGATACGAATGGTCCGGGTGCAACCGATGGGACCGCGATTTACGAGTTCTCTACGGTCTTTACAACTCCGATTGGTGGAACCTTAATCGTCACAGGATCTCAGTCAGCCGACAACTCCGTTGTTGGGGTCAGTATTGACGGCATTGAGGGCAGCTACGCACCCGTTGGCTTTAACACGTTCGGTGATTTTTCAATTACCGCAGAGATTACCGGTACCGAACACGTTTTAAGTTTCCTGGTAGTCAACGGTATTGGTGAGGCGAATCCCGATGGCCCGATTGGTTTGTGAGTGCATATTGACACTGTCGATTTTACTCCGATACCAGAGCCGATGACTCTATCTCTTCTGGCTCTTGGAGGAGTAATGCTTCTTCGCAAGCATCGGTAGATTATTAATGTCAGATTAATTTAATCGGAGGTGTTTAAAATGAGAATCAAAGCGGTCTTATGTATGTTGTATGTGGTAATGGTCTAGAAGTTTTCAATACCGTTGATAGGATTCATTCCGGCTATAAATCCGTATTTTCAAAAGGAGAAGGCGATAAAAAAAACTAGATATGTTGTAGGTGCTGCAGTGCAAGTTTTTAGGAACGATGATTCATTTTTTAAGGGGAACAATAAAAGAAATAAAACAAGTGACTCCGATGATGTACATCGCATTGATCTTTTGGGATTCAATCGTAAAGCAGAGTGGTAACGGGGGGAGTAAAAATAATTTATTCTTCCGATTTTAATACCACCAGTAAGAGTGGTAGTTGTTTACTAAATGGTTTAATATAGGGGAAACAATGATGGAAAGAAAGCAAATCCCGTTCTATTTTATTTTGGTGGGGGTACTTTTGTTATCAGTACCGAGCCTGGCCGTCAATCTCATCTCGATGAATTTTGCTGAGAATACCAACCAGGTCTTTGTTGGGGGCGAATTGATCGGTCCGCTCAAGACGGACAGTACATACTGGAATAACACCGGTGCCAATATCCCTACAGGTACGATGACTAACTTGACAGACAAATATGGCGTGCCTACCACAGCGGACGTCTCATGGGAATCAAAGAACTGCTGGTATAACAGTGACGGTACCGGCTCAGACGAAGCAAAGCTGGCGGTCGGTTATCTCGATGACGGAGACGATGGTCCCAGTTTTACTGTTAGTAGCATCCCGTTTGCCAATTATAGTGCCTATATCCTGTTTACCTCGGATCAAAATGGCGACTATATTCATGGCACGTTAACCGTTAACGGAACTGTTATTCTTGGCGGTCCTTTTCCTGCGCATGGCCGGGTAACGGATGGGACGGGATGGGTGGAATCCGACGGTACGGTTCATGGCAATTACGTCAAGGTGACAAATTTGTCAGGCGACTTGACTGTATCAACGGTAAAAGACGCCGGCCGTGCTCCGTTGACAGCCTTTATCATCGAGGAGATTCCCAACACAGTGTATATTGAAAACTTTAGCCCTGCTATAGGCGCAATACGAGTCGGTCAGGACGTTCAACTGAGGTGGGAAGTGTTCAATGCGACCGGTATCCCCAGTTTTGATGTGTATCTATCGGCCAATCCGGATGATGTGGATCCGAGCGTTGATCCAAATACGACAGCCGTACCAGTGGCAACAAGCACCGACACCTTCTATATACCTGCTTCGCCTCTGGATCCGGCAACTCTGTATTATTGGCGCATCGATGTTGCTGATGATGTCAATACAGTCCCGATTATGGGTACTATTTTGACGTTCAACACCGGAGGTGATGTTGTGGACTTGTATCCTCCCGAGGGTGCAACAGGCGTTGCAAACGAATTAACAATAACCTGGACGGGCGATGCGGAAGGTTCAGCCTATATTGATGAATACGCCATTTATTTCGGAGAAACGTTGCCTGAAACACCAACGGCAATCGTTGCAGAAACACAATGGCAACCGCCGGTGCTTTCCGATGGCACCACGTATCAGTGCAAAGTTGTCAGCCTGCATCTGGGGACATCCGTTGCTGAAGCCACCACCAGTTTTACTACAGGGACTCTTGTCGGGTACTGGCCGTTTGATGATAACCTGACTGATATGATTGGTTCAAATGACGGTACACGGGCCAATCCGCTATATGTTCCCGGCTTTATAGGAGATGGCTCAGCGGCCGATTTCGCGGGTGATCTTGGAAACGATCCCGTTGTTGTTCCACTGACGAATCTTGATAGTACCGGTAACTGGACAATCACTCTTTGGGAATACAGCTACGACCAGGGTGGAGGATGGGAATCCATCCTTGGGAATGGAACCGATGCCGACGGATGGGGTACATTCGAATTCGGACGTTACAACTCGTACCGTTATGTACTCGGTTTCAACCAGGGCGGTAGTCCTTACAACTATACTCCGGATGATTCCAGTTACCTCAGAGAAGGTTGGCATTTCCATGTTCTATCTTACAATAGTGCAATCCATATGGTCCACTGGTATGTCGATGGAGGTCTTGTACAGACATATACCGGCAGAAGCATAACCCTGGCACCTGATTTGTATGTCGGAAATGTCAAGGGGCATTCACAGCCATTCGACGGTAAAGTCGATGACCTGAAGATCTATAATAAGCCTCTTACCGCCGGACAGGCCTTACAGGCTTATATTGACGGTGTAAATGGAGCTCCTATCAATCCCGTTCCGGCCAGTGGTGCAGGGAATATTCCATGGGATGTAACTCTCAGCTGGGCTTTAGTAGAATCACCCACAGGAATGACCATCGAAATCGGGAAAGAGCCTGATTTATCGGATGCTACCTCGATTGATCTGGCCCCTGATGCCACCAGTTTTGATGTACTCTCAGGACTCGGCAGGAAACTCGATCCGTCAAGCGGATACTTCTGGAGAGTCACGGCAACATATCCTGATAAAACATCTGCCGGACCCATATGGTTCTTCACTGTGCGTGATTTATTGAGCGATATAAATGATGACTTGCTGGTAACCCTTGAAGATGTCAGCATGATTTCTGCTCAGTGGCTTAGTGATCAATTCGAAATCATCCCGGCCGATACTGAATATGTCTACGTAAATCAGGAAATCTGGGGCACGGATCCCAATCTTGGGGATTACGATGCCTATGTTACACCGGGTGGACCATGGGGGACAAGTAAATTGTCTGTTAACACAAGCCCAACTCCGGCGGATGATCCCAATAACCCAATTTATACTCCCCCGAGCCAGACTCTCCTTTGGACAGCATGGGGTGATGCAGGACAGCAACAGCTTTGCGGCCTTGTTTTCCCCGAAAGTGTTAACTTCAATGACTTTGACAGGTTCGGATTCTGGGTT
Source organism: Sedimentisphaerales bacterium (assembly GCA_016930745.1). Classification (GTDB taxonomy): domain Bacteria; phylum Planctomycetota; class Phycisphaerae; order Sedimentisphaerales; family Anaerohalosphaeraceae; genus JAFGGE01. The sequence goes on along the minus strand of JAFGGE010000009.1, from coordinate 13,516 downwards.
TACCAGAAAGGTTGCGATGGCAATATGGAATTCCGCCCAATCGAGGAAGGCACACTTAATCGACCCTTTACAAAAACTGAATGGGGCTTTGGTGTTAATAACGACCGATGGCATAAATATGAGTGGGAAATTGGCGCCCAGGCCTCGGCCAATATTTACAAAGTCGATATCTGGGTTGGAGACAATGAATTCACCATGGAATTCGGCAATTTCTATCTGGTTAAAGATGGTGTTGAAGTGCCGATTTGTCTGAACAAAAACCTGATCATTGAAGATCTTAATTCAGACTGTGTAATTGGCTTGGCCGATATTTCTATTCTGGTGGATGACTGGCTTCTCGATGCCTCCAATTAGCTAAATGGTTGTTTTTTGCCAAAGTATAGTTAAATAGCCGGGGCATCTTCGGGTGTCCCGGTTTTTGTTATTTAATTTTAGAGCGGGTATAGGTCTAAATTAACCATTCAGGCACGAATAGTGTTTTCATGTTTCAGGCTTTAAAATATACCTTTAAATATCCCAATTAGGTACAGCCCTTCTCTCTCTTTCCATATTTCGCCAGTGCTTTTGCCACCTTCATGGCTTCTTGAACCTCTTCCAGCAGATAGAAATCCGTGGTGGATTCTTCCGCATGGCCCAACAGAGTTTTCGCTGCCTCCTTCCCCAGTTCCGCTCGTGTTTTCGTGGCTACGGTTCTTCGTAGGTCATACGGAACAAATTCTTCCACCCCAGCCCTCCTGCATCCCCGCTTATTGCCCTTGGATCGGCTCGTTGCGCCAGGCCTCGATCCGTTCGTACATCTGTCAAACAAGATGAGGGGTGAAGCTTTAGGCGGAAAAAGCAGTATCCCAGTCTTTCCAGACGGCCTCTCGGCCGGCGGATCGGATCATGGCGGCCACCAGGGCCGGGGTGCGGCTGTCATCGATGGTGAATTGTTCGGTAGTGTGTTTGCCCGTATAGCCGCCGGGATTGGTCTTGGAGCCGGCGCTCATCGAAGTCACGCACAAACCCGTCAGGCGGTCGCGCAGGGCCGCGCTTTCGCGGGTGCTCAGGACGATTCCCGCATCGGCAAAGCACAGGCGAAGGGCCAGCATCATCTGCACCAGCTCTGTATCGCCGACCAGGTGATCAAATTGATCGCATACCTCATAGGCCGGGCGGATGCGCGGGAAAGAAAACGACACCTGTGCCTTCCAGTACTTCTTCATCAGATAGGCGGCATGCCGGCTCAGGGCCAGGGTCTCCGCCCGCCAGTCGGCCAGACCCAGCAGGACGCCAAGGCCGATCCGCCGCATACCGGCCTGTGCGAACCGGTCGGGCGAGTCCAGACGATGATCATAAGCGCTTTTAGGACCGGCCTGATGCCAGTCGGCATAGACTGACCGATCATAGGTCTCCTGATACAGCGCCACCCCGTCGATGCCCGCGGCAAAGAGCCGGGCGTATTCCTCGCAGGTGAGTGGATAGATCTCGATCCAAATTGAACTGAACCGTCCTCGCAGTCGGGTCGCCAACGCGCAGAAATACTCCGGTGGAACGCCTGTCCTGTCCTCTCCGCTGACCAGCAGGATATGGCGGAAACCCTCGGAGGCGATTATCCCGGCATCGGCAACCGCCTCGTCGACCGTCAGACGCCGCCTGTCAAAATCATGCGTACTGTTAAAGCCGCAGTACCGGCAGCGATTGACACAGTAATTGCTTACATACAACGGAGCGTAAAGCTGTATAGTCCTGCCGAAACGCTGTGTGGTCAGGGCCTGGGCCTGCTGGGCCATTTCTTCAAGAAAGGTTTCGGCGGCAGGCGATACCAGAGTCAGTAGTCGATTCAGTCGAAATCGCCCTGGAGATTGAGAAAGCTCACGCTGAACATCGTCCGCAGATACGGATTCCAACGTCTCAAGCCATGTGGAATGCTCATCAAGCTTTTCATCTTTCAAAATGTCGCCGATACTCTGCATTCCAAACTCGAAATTCTTTCTTTTTAGACTTATTCCTTTCGCAGGAATCCGGTCAGGGGGCTGGAGGCGCTGGCGGTTTTCTGGCGGGTGGCCTGGCCTGCATTAAATGCCATGCGTCCCGCCTCTACGGCCAGTTTGAACGCCCGGGCCATGGCGACAGGATCTTGCGCCGTGGCGATGGCGGTATTGACCAGAACCGCGTCGGCCCCCATCTCCATTGCTTCGGCGGCATGGGATGGCGAGCCCAAGCCTGCATCCACAACGACGGGAACGACAGCCTGCTCGATGATGATTTCAATGGCGGCTCGGGTCTTGAGGCCCTGGTTGGAGCCGATGGGACTGGCCAGCGGCATGACCGTCGCTGTGCCAATGTCCTGGAGCTTTTTGGCAAGAATCGGATCGGCGTTGATATAGGGCAGGACGACAAAGCCGTCAGCGACAAGCTGTTGGGCGGCCTTGAGCGTCTCGGTACCGTCCGGCAGAAGGTAATAGGGATCCGGTGTGACTTCCAGCTTGATCCAGTGGATCCCGCCGGCGGCACGGGCCAGCCGGGCCAGACGCACCGCCTCGGCGGCATCCCGGGCGCCGGAGGTATTGGGCAACAACACGCATCGATCCCGATCAATGGCGCAGATCATGTCGTCGTTTTCGTTCTCGATATCCACGCGCCGCAAGGCCACCGTGACCATCTCCGAGCCGGAGGCCCGGATCGATTCGGCCATGATCCGATTGGAAGCGTATTTGCCGGTCCCGATGAACAGCCTTGAAGTGAACGACCGATCCGCAATCGTCAGTGTGTCTTCCAAACTAACCCCCTCCGACAAAACGCACCAGTTCAATGGACTGCCCGGTATGGAGCGGGGTGGCGGTAAAGTTTTTCCGTTCGATGATCGCCCCGTCAATCTCGGCTACCACGGTGGCCTGATCGATCTGCAGGATAGTCAACAGATCCAGCAGCGTCGCCGGCAGAGTGTTTTCGGGAAACTCCCGATCGGTTCCATTGATTCGCAGTGTCGCCAATGACTTCTCCTAAAACCTCGGTTGATTGAGTTCGTTCATAAGAATTTCAAGGATGGCGTTGGCCTGATGATGGGCGGCAATCCCGACCCGGGCGGCCGTGAGAGGAACGCCCGGTCCGATCCCGCTTTCGCCGTCCCCGACAAGGATATGCCGTTTCGAAATCCTCCGCGTAACGATGTCATTGCTGCGCCCATAGCCGGCCAGTCCGCTGACCGAAACGACGAAGGTCTCGGGCATGCGGGTCAAAACGGTTTCCACCAGCATCTGTTTCTGATCGGATCGGTCAAAACATTCGGCGACCACATCGCAACCGGCAAAGATCTCTGGGATGTTGTCGGGATTTAGCCGGATTTTGTGCCCGATAATATCCAGACGGGGCCGGATGCGGTGCAGGTTGGCCAAAAGAGCATCGACTTTATGCATGCCTACCTGGTCCAGAAAGAACTGCTGCCGGTTGAGGTTACTCTCCTCCACCCCGTCGAAATCCGCCAAAATCAGGCGACCCGGGCCCAGGCGGGTCAGCGCAACAGCGACGTTGGATCCGAGCCCGCCCAAACCCGCGATCCCAACAACGGCATTTTTCAACTCAAAAAAGACAGGTGTCATCGATCACCTCAAAAAAAAAGCACCGGGCTGCTCCGGTGCGAAAAGGCCTTTTCAATGCCTCCCTTCGCCGGTATTACCCAGATCAGGTAGTAAGGGTCCCGCCCTGGCGGATCTCAGCCGGACTTACCAGCTCCCCTGACATCTTTTTCTATACGTCGAATTGTACGAAGGGAGCAAAAAATTTGCAAGAAGTTTGTCAAATCATGTGATTTTATTGCAGTTTTTGCGTCTTCTGGCTAGAGTATCGGACTCCATTGGTATGCGAAAGACAGGCAAAGGATAACTTCGGGATGACAACACAAGAAAAAGAGAATCTTATTCAAAAACGCCGGATAAAGGCAGGACGATCCTGGACCTTTTTATCGGAGTATCTCCGTCGTCCCGGCACGATAGGAGCTATTGCCCCCAGTTCCCGTCATTTGGCCGAGGAAATCGTATCTCAGGCCAATGTGGTTAATGCCCAGGTCATCGTGGAATATGGTGCAGGAACGGGGTCCTTTACAGAAGTCATTCTGAAGCGAAAACCGGAAAAGACGTCTTTTTATGCTATCGAACAAAACGATAGACTCTGTGCAATTTTACGCCAACGATTCCCGGATGCCCATATTATTGCCGGTTCGGTTGAGAATGCAGGAAAGTTGCTTGCGATAAACTATCATGTTCACGCTTGCAGCATTGTTTCCGGCTTGCCCTGGGCCTCCTTTTCGGAAGGTTTACAGGATCGAATCCTTGCCAGTACGTTGGAGATACTTAAGCCGGGAGGGCGTTTTGTGACTTTCATGTATCTGCAAAGCCTGGTACTTCCCTCTTCACAGAGATTTCGAAAAAAGATACAGGCTCTTTTCTCCAAAGTCCATACCAGCCGCACTATCTGGCGCAACCTGCCGCCGGCTTTTGTCTACTGCTGCACCAAATAAGGATTCGAACCGAGGCGTTTTTGGATTGGGGCACCTCAATACTTTTTACGGAAACGGGCGGTCGGGATATTCATGAGCTTTCGATACTTGGCGACCGTGCGGCGGGCGATGTTTCCCATCCCCGCTTCGGCCAGTTTGTCGCGAAGCTGATCGTCGTTGAGGGGATTGGCCTTGTCTTCGGCATCGACAATCTGCTGGAGCCTGGCGCGAATGGCGTCCCAGCTCTTCGATTCCCCGTTCTGGTCTTCGGTTCCGCCCGTGAAGAAGCTGCGTAAGGGCAGCACACCCTGCGGGCACTGGACGTACTTTCCGGCGACCGCCCGGGATACCGTGGCGATATGCACGCCGACAGCTTCGGCGACGGCCCCCATCGGAAGGGGTTTTAAATAAAGTTGTCCTTTCTCGAAAAACTCCTTTTGGCGATCCACCACGACCTGGGCCACCCTGAGCAGGGTGTGTTTGCGCTGTTCGATAGCGTCCATGAACCACTGCGCCGAGCGGATGTTCTGCTGGAGAAAATCCCGCGTCTTGTCGTCGACTTCCCGGTCGCGGGCCATCCGGGAGTAAAATTTATTCACCCGCAGATTCGGCACATGCGTATCCGCCAGAGACACCGCATACCCGGCTCCCTCCTCATTGGGTTCCACAATTACGTCGGCGGTGATCGGATGGTTGTCCTGCCGGCCGACCTGAAGACCGGGCGAGGTATCCAGTTTACTCATCCGCGAAATCGCATAGTTAACCTGATCCAGGGAACCGTTCATTTTTCGGGCGATCTGAGGGAGGCGATTCTCCAGCAGGTCGTCCCAGCAGTGCAGGACGATTTGCATCTCAAAGGCCATATCCTCGGCATACTGGGCCATCTGAATCAGGAGGCACTCGCGGACATCCCTGGCCCCGACGCCGGTCGGTTCCAGACTTTGTACCAGACGCAGAGCCTGTTGAAGATGTTCCAGTGCAAAGTCATTTTTTTCGGGGATACAAAGCTGTTCAAGTCGAACGCTCAGGTAACCCTTGTCGTCTATATAGTCGATGATCTTCTGGCCGGCGGCCTTGACAGGCCCTTCCGCTTCGACCAGACGCCATTGTTCGCTCAGGTATTCGTGCAGGGACTGCTGCCCGGCGGCGGTGTTCTGCAGGGCCTCCATCTTTTTATCCGGATCGCCGCTGCTGCGCAGGGGGCGGATTGAGGCGGTGCTTTCGATATAATCGGCAAAGTCCTCTCCCAGGCTGTCCAGTCGCTCGAAATCGTCTACGTTATTCGAATCTTCGCGAACCACCAGTTCGGCCTGGTCTACCCGTTCGGCGGTGTCGGCTTCTAGGGGAGCTTCGGCCTCGGCGTTGTCGTCGGCCAGCTCCAGAACCGGATTGCTGTTCAGTTCGGCCTCGATTTTTTCCTGCAGAGCCAGCAGCGGAAGCTGCAAGACTTCCATGGACTGGATCATGCGCGGCGCAAGCTTCATCCGCTGCTCCATGCGCATCTGTCCGGTCATTTGCATTTTCATCGCCACAGGCTGTCCTTTATTGCCATCCTCGGTTTCGAGTGTATTATAAGGAAGATGCGATGGATTGGTAGAGACTAACGCCAACTTTTGGCCTTTCCTTCGCAGGGGATTTTTCAGGGGGTACTGAAGCGGTAATGAAACGCTACCATTCGCTTCGACCTAAAATGGCGTCGGCCAGGATATTGCCGCCGGCAAATTCGATGGCGCTGCCCGTGGGCAGGCCCCGCGCCAGACGCGTGACCTTGATCTTCATCGAGCGCAGCAGCGATCCGATGTACAGGGCCGTGCCGTCGCCTTCCAGATTGGGATTGGTGGCCATTACTACTTCGTTGACGCCGCCGCCCTGAATCCGTTGCATCAGGGCGTCGATCGTCAAGTCGGCCGGTTCGATCCCTTCCAGGGGCGCGATATGGCCGTTGAGGACATGGTAGACCCATTTGCACAGGCCTGTCTTTTCAAGGCTGATAATATCCTTGGGCTGTTCGACAACGCAGAGGATGCTATGATCCCGTCGGGAATCGGCGCAAATCTGGCAGGTATCCGACTCGGCAAGATTGTAACAGATTTTGCATTGACGGATTTTTTTCTTCAAATCGGCGATTGCGCGGGCCAAGGCCAACGCTTCGTCCGGGGTGGACTTGAGCACATGAAAGGCCAGCCGCTCGGCGCTCTTGGGGCCGATGCCCGGCAGCTTGCCGAATTCTTCGATCAGTTTGTTCAGACTCTCTGTATACGCCGGATTCATAGATCCTGTCCTATCGCTTCGATCTGGGTCACACTGGCGTTAAGCCCGACCAGCAGGGTCCTTACGGCGGGGTCATCCAGTACTTCCTGGTTCTGTTTGTGACTGGTCCGGGCCCCTTTGGGCCGGGGCGCAGCGGCCTGAGAAACCTGCCCGGTCTCGAACCGTAATTGCAGGTCTATTCCCGTTACCGAGGCCAGCATTTCGGCCAGTACTCCCGCGCGGGTTTCACTCATTTTGCGTGCAAATTCCGCCGAAGCAGGAAACAGCAGCGTTACGACTCCATTGCTAAACGAGGAAGGGATCCCCGCCGCTAGAAACCCCACATTGGCGGGACTGGCCTGTTTGACCGCTTCCAGTATGGCCGACCAGCCGGCTTGAAGCGATTCCAGGTTTGCCTCGATATCGACGTGAGCCGGCGTCGCCGGTCGGTTGTCCTCAAAAAGAGTGTCTGAGGATCTGTTAACCGAAGAGGCCTGAGGAAGGCTTTCTATCGACTTTTTTTTTACAGGGCTTGCCACCTGAGCCTTTCCGAGCGCCGGACGGGAAAGAAGCTGATCGATGCCGATAAAGTGTTCGCTCAGGGTAAACCGAAGCAATGTCGCCTCCAACAGGGCCCGAGCCGATTCGCTGTTGCGAATGGTCCATCGCAGCCGCTCCAGCGCGGTGATTCCATAAATCAGGGCCGGCACATCGAACGACTCGGCCAGTCGAACCATCTGCTGCTTTTCCTGGTCGGTCAGAATCAGAAGCTCGCTGTCGGCGCCGGTGATTTTGAGAATCATCAAATCGCGCATTACATCGATCAGGGAATCGACAATTTGCGATGGGCTTTGTCCCTTCGTAAGCATCCGACCAAGGCAATCCAGCGCGGCAGGCGCCTGGCTTGTTCCCATATGTCCCAGCAGCGAAGATAGATTCTCCTGCCCGCTTTGTCCGAGTAGTTGCCGCAAAAGCTCGACGGTCAACGGTTCGACGCCGGCGCTGATCAGTTGATCGGTCAGACTCAGGGCGTCCCGCATGGAGCCGTTGGCCAGCCGGGACAGGTGGATGATCAAATCCTTCTCATAGGCGATTTTTTCCTGTGTAAGAATGAATTCCAACTGTTTGGCGATATCGGCCGGGCGGATACTGTGAAAATCGAACCGCTGGCAGCGCGACTGGATGGTCGGCAGCACCTTGTTGGGCTCGGTCGTGGCGAAGATAAACTTGACATGCTCCGGCGGTTCTTCAAGGATTTTCAGCAGGGCGTTGAACGCCTGCGTACTGAGCATGTGCACTTCGTCGATGATGTAAATCTTGTACCTTGCCCGGGCCGGACGATAGATGGCGTTCTGCCGCAACTGCCGCACATCGTCCACGCCCGTGTTGGACGCCCCGTCGATCTCGATCACGTCAATATCATCGCCGGTATTGATCGAGACGCAACTGTCGCATTTCAAACAGGGCTGCGTGGTGGGCCCGTCGGCCTTAAGACAATTCAGAGCCTTGGCCAGGATGCGGGCCATCGTCGTCTTGCCGACGCCCCGCGTGCCGGTAAACAGATAGGCGTGAGCGACCCGTCCGGTCTGGATGGCGTTTTTGAGGGTCTGCGCAAGGGCATCCTGTCCGACCACATCGTCGAATGTCTGTGAGCGATATCTCCTTGCCAATACCGTATATGCCATACAGGAAAACAGACCATGAGAAAGAATGTAAAAAAAGGTGGTCGGGTTTGCCACGGCACAACACCGCGGACGCTTATGGCTGCTCGGTTCCCCGCCTGACCAGGTTCACGCGCGACGTTTGCATGGGACCCGACCCCGCAATTCTGGACTTTTCAAAAGTCGACGGCGGCCAACGATTTTCCGTGTCGCCGCATAGAGCAAGCAGTATACGGACTCGACGGGAAATTTCCAGAAAAAGATTCCGAATTCCCTTCGATCCGCCTATAATGAAGTCCTCCATTGTGGAGCAACCGCATCGCAAATCAGGTGTTGTTTTGATTCGAAAGGTCGCAGGGATGAAGGTGAGGATCGAGGACAACTGTACCGCCTGTGGATTGTGTGTGGATACCTGCCCGGATGTATTCGCGATGGGCGACGAGATCGCCGAAGTCATTGTAGACACCGTTCCGGCGGAACTGGAGGACATTGTCGAGCAGGCCGCCGACGAGTGCCCTGTGGAAGCCATTGTGATCGAATAAGCGTCTTTTTCGCCGGAAAGAAAGTACAGACTTTCTATTCCAAAGGTCCCAGACGCGACCAGTCATCGGCGGGGAAATAACAATACGTGAACTTTCCCCGGATACTGGCGACGGCAATGGGGCCGAAATGCCGGCTGTCGGAGGAGAAATTACGATTGTCTCCCATCACGAAGCAATGATAGGGAGGTACGACAATCGGGCCAAAATTCGCAGACGTCCTGCTTTTTTCCTCTTTCGGTTCCCCCAGAAAGATCTTATATCGTGCGGTGCCGTTGTTTTCCCAAAAGATCTGTCCCGATACGGCTATATGGGGCAATGCCGCGGTGTCCGAAGAGACCGGCTCCAGGGCCAGCGGCTCACCGTTTATCGCCAGCCGGTCATTTCGTATTTCCACCGTATCGCCGGCCAGGGCGACCACCCGCTTGACATACGCCTGTTTTCGTTCCTGCGGATTGGGAAACAGCACAATATCGCCGCGCTGGGGATCGGCTCTTAAGTAGGCCTGTTTACCGGCCAGAATTCGATCCCCGCTGTGGATGGTCGGGTACATCGAATGCGTAGGGACCGAAAACGCCTGGATAATCCGATCCCTCAGAAAGCCGGCGTACCCGAAAGAAGCTCCGGTGTTGATCAGGATAAGAATCGCATAGACAGCCCAATGGTTATAGTCTTTCAATCGATATTCCGGGCGGATGCGTCGAGCCTGCCGATACGCGTCGATGGCCGCCACGACCATCGCCAGAAGGGCAATCCCAAGGAAGAACAGGGTCATGGACATGGTTACTTCCTGTGTCTTGAGTGTAGCCATCATCCAGGCGAAAGGAAACCAGGCAACGATGAACATGATCGTGATGCCGTTGATGATTTTACCGCAGTACACTTGACCGAGTCCGGGCAAAAGAAGAGAAAGAAGTACGGCCAGCCAGGGATGTCGCCTGCGTTCCTTGGGCTCCGACGGTATCGGACCGATTTCTTGGTTATCGTTCATGGAAATACCCCTTTCTTGCGCACGATTTTTAACAGGAATAACAGACGCCCTGGAACAGGATTGTGTGGATCATCCATACCAGGCGAATCAGCCCCGCCATGCCGGCGGCAGCCCATAGAGCGGTTTGCACAGCGGGCCGTATGCCGATCCAGTCCTCCCATCGCCAACTCCTGACGGCTGCCTGCTTTGCCGCAATCCGGATCTGTTGCATGACCGACTCGTAAAAGGCAGGATTGACCTCTATTGTCGATCGCTGCTGCTTTAACCGGTTTTCCAAATCTTGCTGTCTCATTCGTCATCTCCCGGATATCCGTTTATAGAAGCGGCCAGCTTCTTTCGGGCGCGACTGACACGGGATTTGACCGTGCCGACGCGAATCCTTTCAATTCGGGCAATCTCGTCATACGGCAATTCATAAAATACCGCCAGGATAAAGACGGTTTTAAGGCGTATCGGCAATGCTTCAATGGCGGCCTCCAGCCGCTGTGTTAATTCTTCCGTTTCTGTCTGATCGGCCGGATTCATGTTCTGCTGTCCTTGCCGGATCGGCCGAATCCGTCGCAATCGTCTGTGTTTTATTGCGTTTACGCTTTTATTTCGAGCAATCGTAAAAAGCCAGGTGCAAAACCGGCTTCGCGACGGATCGTACGTGTGCAGTTTTTGGAACGCCGTCAGAAAAACATCCTGCGCTACATCTTCGGCCAGATGCACATCGCCGGTCATGTCACGAACCATGGCGACTACCGGCCTCTGGTATCGCTTGACCAGCAATCCAAACGACTCAATGTCATCCTGTAAGACGGATTTGATAATTTGCCCTTCGTCCACGCCGGTCCTGTTTTCCCATCCGGTTTTTTTGTATAGTTATACACCGGCGCCGGTCGCCGGTTCCCTAATAAATACGTGGCGGTTTTACGAAGTTCGGATTTCCAGAAGCACAAAATGGATTAACCGGACAGCTCGATACTTCGATTGTATGCGGCAGCAAGAGCCTGGGCCACAATCTGATCCAATCGATGCTCTTCGAAGATCTTCAATGCCGCGGCGGTCGTCCCGCCGGGACTGGTGACATTGTGGCGAAGAGTTTGAGGTGTCTGGCCCGTTTCTATAGCGCTTTCGGCGAGCAGGGCCGCTCCTTTGGCGGTTTGCAGGACCAGTTGGATGGCGATATCGGCATCGAGTCCGAGTTTTTGGGCGCCGGCGATCATGTGTTCCATGAGCAGGAAATAATAGGCAGGGCCCGATCCGCTGACGGCAGTGACCACATCGATCAAAACCTCCTGCTCCACAATCACCGCTTTTCCCACCGCCATGAACAGCCCCAGAGCCCTGGCTATCTCTTCCCTGGAGGCATTGGAGGAAAACAGGGCGCTGGCGCCCTGCCCCACCAAAGCGGGCGTATTGGGCATGACGCGAATGATCGGATTGGATCGGAGATATTTTGCGATATGAGAAGTCGTGATCCCGGCGGCGATGGAAATGACCAGGGTTGAAGAGGGCAGATGGCGGGCGATCTCCGTCAGGACTGTATTCATTTGCTGCGGTTTAATGCTCAAGATAAGAATGTCCGTCCGCCCGACAAGAGAGATAGTATCGGGCATAGTCTTTACGCCATACTGTTCGGACAGGTCTTTACACTGTTGCGGACGGATATCGGAAATAAGGATATTGTCCGAATCGGCAATCCGGGCCTTGAGAATTCCGCGAATCAGGGCTTCGGCCATGTTTCCGGCGCCGATGAATCCGATGGTCATCTTTATTTCTCCTTTACAAACAACCCACAATCGAAGGGTCGGCGAACTTCGTCAAACCAAACCTATGTGGAGATCGATTTTTACCGGAAGGAGTCACTATGGCAAGGATGGATTTTGCGCTTTTCTTCAAGATCCGATCCGTCCCAGGACAAATCCCAGCAGCAGGGCACCGACAACTATGACCACGATCATCAGGGAGGAAAGGGAAGCCGAATCCGCGGCGGTGGAGACCGGCGATTCTTCGTTCTGCTCGGCTTTCGTTCCTTCCAGACGCGGCGGCAGGGGGGATGGGGCCGGCAGAGTCTGGATTTGTGTCAATGTGCCCTGTTGTTCGCGAATTAGCGATTGTTTGGGAGACAGGACTTTCTCATTTTGTACATTATTGGATTCTGTAGGGGCGTTGTCCATGGATGTCCAGTCCGGCTCGGTCCAACTATGAACGACCAGGGAGACATCTGTCGGGCGAGCGAGGCGGCTCTTGGAGACGATGGCATAGAATCGGACGAGGCCATGTTTCGGACGACGTATTACCACTTTCCCCTGTCTCTGGGGAGGTTGTTGATAGTACCAGATTTCCGAGCCGTTACGGGTTTCGATATCGACAGGCCGACCCAACAAATGCCTGACCTCGTCCTGCGTCATCTGTTTTTTCAATTGACGCCATCGGTCGGGGTCGTCCCAATGGGATAACACTCCCAGCAGGGAAAAAGTCAACAGAATGACGCCCATCCGGTTCCTCCTGTGATACATTTTTTATTGTCGGGTAATCCATACCCGGAAACGATAGGTTTGTCAAGGATCGAAAACAGCGTTTTTTGGGGTTTTTGTATCGAGAGGCAGGAAAACTCCCCCAACCTCAGGTTTTTTGAGTAGAGAATTAGGGAATCCCCTTATTTTCGGACGTTGGAATAGTCCGTATTATGTATTCAGATAGTAATGAGAACTGAATAAGGAAAGGAAGCCGAATGATTTCAATCCAGAAAGCGCAAAGAAACTCCGGTATGATACGATTCGAATCGGATTATGTCCAACGGGCGTTGTGCCTGAGTATGACCAGCATCGGAAAGATGATACTATTGCTGGAGGCCATTTTGGAGGGAACGGACGATCCCGATGTTCGTTATACATTGGAACAAGTAGTGCAGCAGGAGCGACAAAATATCGACCGTCTGGAGCCCCTTGTGACTTCGGCGATAGGTCACTCAATCTGACAATACCCAGAGGGTCTACAAATCCACTGGTAATCACGGCGTGATACAATCCGTAATGGATATACGCTTTCCGAAGTAAAAACGCCGACAGGTTTATAGAGTCTTGCCCGATACCCTACTTTTAAAGATGGGTTTCTTATCGGTCGTTCGGTTTTACGAGGATATTTCCAGAATAATCGCACCGACTGGGCATGCCTCGGCGGCTTGCCGGGCTTGGTTTTGCATGACATCGGGGATATCATCGATCCGGACGTGGGCTTTTTCTGTTCCCATCGCAAAAATATCAGGGTATGCTTCCACGCATCGCCCACAGGAAATACACTCATCTGTTATTATTGCCATCACGACGCCTTCCTGTTTGAAGAAGATGTAAATGCTTTGTTTCTTTCATCCATAATTCAAATTTACCCCCTCTGCGAATGTGTTTAAATAGGCAATATCCTTAAAAAGGCCGGAAAACCACTTATATTCAGGCCGAACCGTGAAATATTCCCGCCAACGATACGACTACGAAAAAAAGAGAAAATAGCAATGTAGGAGAGACTGTCATGAGTGCGCCAAGTAAAGCTGATGTGGGCAAGCTGGATAATCCAGCCTGGCCAAAGTCTAACCAACGGGCCAGAACGGAACTTT
>JAFGGE010000159.1 GCA_016930745.1 Sedimentisphaerales bacterium | reverse complement strand
GTCTATTGGGGATTCGAAGGGGAAGCCGATTGGACGGGAGCAGGGATCAGAGTACGATCCTGAAGATCGATTCCTATGCAGGATACGACAAACTTGACGCCGGATTCGGCCTCCCGTGTCAGACGTGTCAACTCACGGGAATACGGATCGGCGATCAGGCCTGTAACCGTCAGCGACCGGCCCTTCGTCCGGACAGGGGATACCTCGGCAAACACTTCCTTCAGATATCTTACCGGATCGGTGGGATTGACTGTCGGCTCGGGTTTTGCCAGGGCCAGTACGAGAATCACTGAAATTCCGACCAATAGAAATCCGGCCGCCGCGGCTATGGCCGGCCCGAAATACCTTCTATGGTACGCTTGGTTCCTGGACTGGGGGGCTTCTATTGCAGACATAATTCTTTGATGGAGAACGGCCAATGTTCCCGGGGCAATCGAATCGGTTTGCAGACCTTCGGCCAGGTCCATGGAGTGTCGATAAAACCGCCGACAGGCAACACACCGTTGCAGATGCCTCTGGATCGATTCGGACAGGCGGGTTTCCCCATTGACCGCATCGGAAATCTTCCATCGATACCACAAGCACATCATGAGACACCTACTCTTTCCTGAATAAACCGCTCACCTGCGTTTCCGGGATGCCTCTGGACCGCCTGACTGTGCCGCATTTTGCCGGCAAGGGCGGTTCTGGCCCGATAGAGCAGCACCTTGACATGGGTTTGGCTTTTGCCCATCACTTGTGCCGTTTCCCGGACGGATAACTGTCCGGCGTAATGCAGTTCCAGCGCCCGTTGCTGGTTTTTCGGCAGTTGTCCCGCCAGATCCCAGAGCCGATCGGATTGTTCCCGTTGTTCCAGGATTGTATGCGGTTCGGGCCGCTGGGCTGGAATTTCGCCGATCGGCACGGCCGCCCGGATGCTCTTTCGCCGCAGGTGCGTCACCGCCAGACGAGAAGCAATCGTAAAAATCCATGTCGAAAAACTGGCCAGGTTTCGGTACTCCTGAAGGTTTCGATAGGCCCGGACAAACGTCTCCTGGGTCAGATCCTCGGCATCGCCCAAATGGCCCGTGCGCTGTCGCAGAAAACGCAACAGCCGCGGTCCGTACCGTTCGACCAGCTCCGAAAAACTGGCCGAGCAGCCCTGTTGGGCCGCCCGGACCAGATCGGCTTCGCTTCGAATAGCCGGTTGTCGACCTGACGCCGCAACCGATTCGGATGGTTCGGCCTTATTCCGCATGCATCCTTCGAAACATCATTTCATGAATTTTGAAACCTGTTCGGCATTCTTGATCTGCGCCTGCTCGGCAAGTTCTTTCAGGATGGAGAACAGGTCTTTGCTGTCCCAATCGAGATGAACAAGGACGACATCATTGTCCGAAGCAATTTCTATGGCTTCGGCGATTTTCGCCAGCTTGGGCGCTTCATTGGTGGTGCTGAGCGTGACGAATGCCTTGAGTCCCTGCAATACCTGGAAAACCTTGGTCCCGGCATCCATATCGACAGCCTGCAGGGTCAGGTCGACATAGGTACTGGCGTCATCCTCGCCCATGGCCAGGGCAAACCGGTCGGTGTGCTGGATGAGGCCGGAACCGTCGTCTACTCCCTGCAGGCTCTCGTTGACGGTCTGCGCTGCTACCAAAAGAAAAATCCCCTGATGGCTCTGTTCGAAGTCGGCCAGATCGTAGTTATACTTCTGGCTGGCAAGCTTTCCATCGAGCACATCCAGCACATGCTGCAGCGTTTCCTTGCCCATGCTGATGGCGACCGTATCGGCGCCGAAGAAGGCTCCGTACTGTCGCTGGCCGTCGACGCCGTGTTTTTCATCGATCCAGCTATGAATGCGGTGCGAGCCGTAAGCGGTGTTCTCATAATACGGATTCATCGTCACCAGGGCCGTCAGCGTGTCCGGATTGAATTGGCCCTGGATGAGGGCGACGCCCTTTTGGGGATCCTTGCCTTTGCCGTAAAGCGTGACATTCTTGATGTCGCTGAGCGGATTAAAGGAAAAAATCTGGGCGAAAGCCTGAAGCTTTTCATCGATCCCCATCGTCCGGACTTCCTCGCGGACCAGTTTCCCGATGGTCGTCTGCAGGAATTTTTCATAATCGGCGTGCAGCACCCAGGTGGCCTCGGCGCTGACGCGGGCCCTGTTCAGCGGGGCCGCGACCAGACTGGACCCGCATACCGCCAGAAGAACCAGTACGAAAATACCCTTTTTCATCTTCGTGCTCCTTTCGTTTGTCCCATTATACCATTTTTTCTTACGATTTTCATGCCCCAATGCGTCCCGGGCGGGCGTTTGACCTGTTATACGCGCAGGAGCCGGGCGAGGTTACGCGAAATGGGCATAGAAAACCGGTTAGGATTCATATTCCTTAAAGGATCATATAAAAATCTTTTGAAGGGGGGGGTATCAGTAGAAAACCTATATGTCTTTAAGCTATATTTATTGACTATATTGCAATATATTATCTTGTAGTTCGCTGCAAATGTTATTATTAGTTCATGATTTGATACTTATCTGTCAAATTATATATTCGAGGGATTGAAATGGACATAAGCATTTTCGTCATTAGGGCGGCTTTTCTGGCTCTTCCCGGTCTTGTGGCAAGTAAACTATACAGGAAGGGACGTGGCTATACGACCAAAAAAAACTGGGAGGATTTTGTAGAAATATTGATTTTTTCTTTGTTAAGTTATCTTCTTCTTGGAATATTATTTTCAGTGGTAAGATGGTTTGGGATTTTAAATAGCTCCGCTTGCATTTCTTTTTTCAAAGCACTCCAAGACGACAATATACCTTTGAATTGGTGGAAAATTGCCTTGGCGACGATCTTTGGAGCATTCTTGGCAATAATTGCTTCGTACTTCCACAGATATAAGGCTATAACCTGGATAATGCGATTGATCCATGCCAGCAATCGAATTGCAGATGAAGAATTGTGGGAGCTATTTCACAGTAGTACATGCGCTCAATGGTTATATGTGAGGGATCACAAACTTGATCTTGTGTATTTTGGTTGTATTACAAAATATTCTGATTCTGATAACGACCGAGAGCTTGTCATGGAAGATGTATCTGTGTACAATAATAAGGGTGATTTTTTGTATGATTGCCCTGTGCTTTACTTTTCGCGGGATAAATATGATTTGTCAATCGAATTACTCAATTTTGCATTGGAGACGCCTGAAAGATAAAAGGTCCTAACAGAATGAACTTTCGATTGTCGTTTTCAATACTGAAATTACAGTTTTACTCCATTTTGATAGGGAGTCTAAATTAGGAAACTTGCATAAAAGGTAAATAAATGGTTATGTTATCCACATAAGGTGCGTTATGACCGAGAAAAATGGAAAAACGAAATTTAAAGCTTCAATGCAAATTCGTGGGGGAGTCAAACCAAAGCCCAGTACACCCAAACCAGTGAATGTTGCACCTCCACCCCAAAAACCGTCGGGACAACCCAAGAAATAGTGAAGTACAGGTTTTGTTTAGATATACTTTTACTTGACTGATTGCTAAACACAAAACCATTGTGAAACTGCAGAACGGAGATGGTCCGGGGATTTTATCGCAAGGATAGTCAGAAGGGCCTGTTTACGCTGGGGATGGCGTTTGCAGTAGTGGACGGCGAACTTGCGGAAAAAAGGCACCGCCTTGCGCGCAGGATACATCTCCAGGATCATTTCGATATGTTCCAGCATCAAGTGGCCTACCTGCTCGACCGAAGGGGCCGGGGGCAAGGGCTTGCCTTCCAACAGGGCCCGGGCCTCCGGGAAGATCCATGGATTGCCGATCGCGCCGCGGGCGATCATCACCCCGTCCACCTGGCCGCCTGCGATCCGCTCGGCAACGACCTGGGGGGTCATCAGGTCCCCGCTGCCGATCACCGTCAATGACGGAAAGCGGCGTTTAACCTGGGCAACGGTATCCCAATCGGCCTTGCCACGGTATTTTTTATCGACGGTCCGTCCGTGAATCCCCATCGCATCCGGCTTCAAAGCGACAGCCCGTTCGCAGATTTCCCAGAACAACTCCCTGGATTCAGAACTTTCATCCCATCCGATCCGAAGCTTCATCAGGATCGGGATCGAAACGGCCTCCTTGACCCGTTCGAGCGTTTCGATGACGGCGCTGGGCGTATTTAAGAGGGCTCCGCCCCGGCCCCGCCGCAGGACCTTGGGGGCAGGACAGGCAAAGTTCAGGTCGATGGCGTCGAATCCGACCGACTGGAACATGGCCGCCGAGCAGGCCATAACCTTCGGATCTTCTCCGAGAATCTGAGCCCCGACCGGATGCTCATCATCACACGGCTGAAAATGCAGCTTTTTGATCGCCTTGGCGTTCAGGGCGATCTTGTCCAGCAGCACCCCGGTAAAGGTCAGCGGACATCCGAACCGACGCGCAAAATGCCGCATCGCCCGGTCCGTATAGCCGCTCAGCGGGGCCTGGTAAAACGGCACATCCAGTTGTAGATTGCCAATCTT
>JAFGGE010000158.1 GCA_016930745.1 Sedimentisphaerales bacterium | reverse complement strand
TCGGCAAAACCGATTGGGCAGAGGCTCAAATTTGGGGCGCGGGGGGGGAAATTGGGGCCTCTGGGGCCCCGAGCGGTTTTGCCGAGGGAACCCGGCATCCAGAATGACTGTCATCCCGACCGAGCCTGCCCTGAGCTTGCCGAAGGGGCGAAGCGAGTGGAGGGATCTATGGATGGGCATGGGGACAAACGGAGAGGTAAGGAGATTCATGCAAAGGATCATTGAACGGGTGCCATGCCCACGCTTGCTTGGGCATGACAAGGGATAAAAAATGAACCACGAAGGGCACGAAGAACACAAAGAGAAAATCGAATGGAATACCCATCGATTCCTTCGTGTTCTTCGTGGTGGAAAATCAATCAACGGCATAGGTTCGGAAACAATACCGAAACCATCCTGCAGGATGTAAAGACCTCCCATAAGTCAATTATCGACACTTTGGGGCAAAATAGTCTTGCCTCTGCCCTGGACGTTTTGGTAGAATGGTTGATACATCAGGGAGGCAGCCGCATGGGAACCGTGCAGAGGGAAACGGTCGGCCTTATTTCCGGAAGGATGGAACATGCAGACGGTTATAGGATGGGTGCTTGTCTGGTCTGTGCTGGGAGGAATTTCTGTCTTCGCGGACTGTCCTTCGGCCGATCTTACGAGAGACTGCTACGTCGATCTGGCGGATCTGGCGGTCCTGTCTCAATGCTGGCTACAGACGTATGAACCGAATAGTCTTTGCGAGAGAGCCGACCTGTTTGCCTCCGGCTCTGTGGACATCGATGACCTGCTCATAATGATCTCGGCCTGGCAGACAGGAAATCGTCTGCCGGCCGATATGGTCGTTATCCCCGGCGGAACGTTTCAGATGGGGGACAACTTCAATGAAGGGTGGCCAGAAGAATTACCGGTTCATACGGTTACCCTGGATTCGTTTGCCATGGGCAAATATGAGATCACCAACGGTCAGTACCGGGATTTCCTGAATTCCGCCAAGTCTCAGGGTCTGATTACCGTAACCAGCAATGTGGTTTATCAAGCCGGTTCCGGGACAAGCTATCCCTACTGCGGTACATCGGCGGCATCCAGTTCCTACAGCCAGATCGTCTTTTCGAATAACACCTTCAGCGTACGGACCAAAAGCAGACGGAACATGACCAACGACCCAATGGTTGATGTCAGTTGGTACGGGTCGGTAGCCTACTGCAACTGGCGGAGCCAGCAGGAGGGCAAGCAGACCTGTTATAATCTATCCACCTGGAATTGTGATTTCAGTAAGAAAGGCTATCGTCTAGCTACTGAGGCCGAATGGGAATACGCCGCACGGGGTGGATTATCCGGTAAACGTTTTCCCTGGGGGGATACGATCAATCAAACCCAGGTGAACTTTTACAGTTCCGATGTATTCAGTTACGATGTCAGCCCCGACAAAAACCAATTCCATCCTCTATGGACTGATGAAACCTATCCCTATCCTTACACTTCCCCAGTGGGCTTTTTTGACGGGACCCTGAAGTACAAGAGCCAGTATAACTGGCCTGGCAGTGCGAGCAGTTACCAGACCGCCAGCGGGGCCAATGGATATGGATTGTATGATATGGCGGGCAATATCTGGGAATGGTGTAACGATTGGTGGGACTCCTACAGTTCTGTTTCACAAACAAATCCATCCGGTCCATCCGGACCTGGAACAGGTCTTGGTCGTGTGCTTCGCGGCGGCGGCTGGTACGGCGGCGCCACCTACTGTCGTGTTGCGTACCGCCCCCACTACTTCCCGCACGGCCTGGGCCTCTACGGCGACGTCGGTTTCCGTGTTGTCCTGTCCGATTAGAAGCGTTGCTTCTAACGGATAAAAAAATGAACCACGAAGATCACGAAGAACGCGAAGAGAAATTCGAATGGAATACCCGTCGATTCCTTCGTGTTCTTCGTGGTTCGTATTCTTATAAAACAAAACTTTTCAGGCCCTCTTTCAGCAAAACAACATTGAAGTTAATCAGGAAACCTTTGCGAATCTCGGCCAGTTTCATGTAGGATAAAATCTGGGCCTCATGGATTCGATGGAGCTGTTCCACGCTTTTCAGCTCGATGAGAATTTGATTCTCAATCAGGAGATCGATTCTGTACCCGCAATCGAGAAGAATCCCCTTATACCGGACCGGCAGCGGCTTTTCCGACTCAAACGCGATTTGGTTGATCGACAGTTCACGGCACAAACACTGGTGATATGCAGACTCCAACAGGCCCGGCCCCAGCGTCTTATGTACTTCGATCGCACAGCCAATGACCTTATTGGACAATTCACTAAACTTATGTTTTTCGTCCATAGACGGCTTCCATTGTTTTTGTTTTTTCTACCATGAAGACCATGAAGGTACTGAAGTTTTAATTCTTAATTTCTGTTCTTCGTGCTCTTCGTGGTAAAAATTAAGGTAGTTCGTAGCATATGTTCGGAAAAACACCGAACCTATCCTACCGGCTTATGGCGGGCATTTGGCGCAGGTCGAGCGGAACAGGGCCGTGCTCAGGTAGCGGTCGCCCCGGTCACAGATGATGGTCACGACGGTTCCGCTGTCGAGCCGGCCGGCGATCCGGATCGCCCCGGCCACAGCCGCCCCGGAGCTGATCCCCGCAAAAATCCCCTCCTGCGAGGCCAGCCGTCGCGTGGTCTCAAAGGCCGGCTCATCCTCCATCCGGATCACCTCGTCCAGCCCGGCCCGGTTATAAATCTCCGGCACGATCGACTCGGTCATATTCTTGAGCCCCTGAATGGCGTGGCCCGGCTGCGGTTCGACGCCCACAATCCGAACCGAGGCAAGCTTTTCGCGCAGGTATCGCGACACGCCCATCAGCGTGCCGGTCGTGCCCATGCCCGCCACAAAGACATCCACCTGACCCGCTGCCTGGGCAAAGATTTCCGGCCCGGTCGTCTCGTAATGCGACAGCGGATTGTTCTCGTTGGCGAACTGGTTGGGCATGTAATACGTCTCCGGATGCTCCTGGACCATCTTGTGCGCCAGACGGATCGCTCCATCGGTCCCCTGGCATCCGGGCGTCAGGATCACCTGGGCGCCGAACGCTTCCAGCACGTGCCGCCGCTCGGTGCTCACGCAGGCCGGCAGCGTCAGGATGACGCGATAGCCCTTGGCCGCCCCGATCATCGCCAGCGCGATGCCCGTATTGCCGCTGGTCGGCTCCAGGATGATCTTGTCCGGCGTAAGCTCTCCGGACTGCTCAGCCTTTTCGATCATGTACAGGGCCGGGCGGTCCTTTATCGAGCCACCGGGATTGTTGCTCTCCAGCTTGGCCAGCAGACGGACGCGCGGATTGGGATTGAGCCGCTTGAGCTCCACCAGAGGCGTATTGCCGATTGCCGACTGAATCGTCATAAACGCACCGAATCCTACCAGCATCTCATTTGAGAATCCAGGAAACCAGAACCGACACGATTACTATAGTGTTTTCGTAGTCTTTAAGCAAGCAGATTCCGACCTTATATACCGAATGGCTCAACCTCCGGCGTGTCCTTCAATGGCCGGTCGAAATCCTGTTCCTCATGAACCCGGCTGGGGCTCGGCGCTGGTCCAGTTGGCCGGGTCGTTGCCGTACAGCAGGGCCGGATCAGTCGCGGCGGGATACCTGTGCTGGAGGCTCGCGCCGGTA
>JAFGGE010000157.1 GCA_016930745.1 Sedimentisphaerales bacterium | reverse complement strand
CTGTATTCCGGGCGGGGTGAATTCTCCCGTGCGGGCCTTTGGCGGAGTGGATGCCGATCCGTTATTCATCGCAAGGGGGGCCGGCTCGAAAATCTACGATATCGACGGAAATGAATATATTGACTATGTGGGCTCATGGGGTCCTCTGATTCTGGGCCATGCCCATCCGAAAGTGGTTGCCGCGGTGACAGCCGCGGCCGAGAGGGGCGCCAGTTTCGGAGCGCCGACCCTGGGCGAGACGCAGCTTGCGGAAAAGGTGGTTTCGGCCTTCGATTCCATCGAAAAGGTGCGAATGGTCAACAGCGGCACGGAAGCTGTCATGACGGCGATTCGACTGGCTCGTGCGTATACGGGACGCGACTATATCATTAAAATGATCGGCTGTTATCACGGTCACAGCGATGCCCTGCTGGTGGCGGCCGGATCGGGCTTGGCGGAGCTCAGCACCCCTTCCAGCGCCGGGGTGCCGAGAGCCTTTGCCGAAAAAACAATTGCAGCGCCTTACAACGATGTGGCTGCCGTTGAAGCGGCATTTGACAAGTACAAGAATCAAATTGCGGCGGTCCTGGTCGAACCTGTTGCCGCCAATATGGGGCTTATCCCTCCGAAAACGGATTATTTGAAATCCCTGCGGCATATCTGCGACGACAATGGTGCGGTATTGATTTTCGATGAAGTAATCAGCGGCTTTCGCGTTGCGCTGGGGGGGGCGCAGGAGCTCTTTGGCATCCGGGCGGATATCACATGTCTGGGCAAGATCATCGGCGGCGGGTTGCCCGTAGGGGCCGTCGGAGGGCGGGCGGCGATCATGGATTTACTGGCGCCTTCGGGGCCGGTCTATCAGGCCGGGACGCTCAGCGGCAATCCTCTGGCGATGGCGGCCGCTATCGCCACGCTGGATGTGCTTGCCCAACGCGATTGTTACCGTCAACTGGAACAGGCAGGACGGATGTTACAGGAAGGTTTTGAAGAGGCATCCCGAAAAACAGGCATTCCGGTAACGGTCAACCGGGTCGGATCGATTTTGAGCTGTTTTTTCGCAGAAGGCCCGGTAAGGGATTTCGACGACGTACAGCAGACGAATATCGGACGTTTTAAGAAGTACTTTTCCGGCATGCTGAACAGGGGCATCTATTTGGCCCCCAGCGCCTTTGAAGCGATGTTCGTTTCTTTGGCACACAGCGAAAAAGACCTTGAAAAAACCATCGAATCTGTGTACAATGTGTTTTGTGAACTGGCCGGATAGCCGGCTGAAATCCACGCGTCTTGCATTTTCCACTGAGGGCAGGAAGCCCGAGGAAAAATCCGTTCAGGGAGGGTTTGTCGTTATCGGAAAGTAAGGGCCTGAAGTGTCGGTTGGACTCGGGAGAGCGGATATGAATCAGATCGAACGAAAAAATGATATCATCGATACCACAGATTGTCTGGAAGCGGTAACCGTATTCAAATCGATGAAAAACTGGATGTTTTTTTTGGCTTTGCTGAGCCTGTTGTTCCTGCAATTGGCATTCTGGGCCAATCACTTCGGATACATCGACAAATCCGGGTGCGCCTGTGCGCCAGTACGAGGATGCGGCGTCGATTGTAAAGACCTGTCGGATGCCCAAAGTGCGGCTGCAGGGACCTGTCCGGACCTGCTGATCTGCGGCGCTTTGGCGCTGGCCGACGCCCCGCGTTCGACCGAACCGATCAAGGCCCAAGAGGCAGTTGCTGAGGTAGCTGAAATTCCCGCCAGGGAAGCGGAGAAAACGACTCAGACGACCGAAGAGATTGTTGAACAAGCCAAAAAGGAAGTCGATGCACTGCTGGCCCCGCCGGAGGAGGCCAAGCCTGAGCCAGTCGTAAAAGAAGCAACCGTTCCCGTTTCTGTGCCGTGTTGGAAAACAATGAAGCCCCGCTGGTCGCTGGGTAAATATGATCAATATCTTCCCACATGTCAACAGGCGACCTGCGCCATCCGAATTGCCAATTTTATTCTGCTGGTTTCCCTGGGGTTGTATTGCCTTTCTCTTTTCATGAGTATCCAGATTTCCCTGGCCGGAAGGCTTGGCGGTTTGAATCATATTTCCAGGGCGTTTTTCCGTTCGTTGTTCGCTCTTGTGTTGGCCATTCCCTGGCAGGTGCTGCTGCCGGGAGTGCTGCTGGGGGCGATCTACCGGCCTGGCGAATTATTGTGCGGACCTGCCTGCCCCTCCGGCCAAACCGAAATTGCCTGGATGGTTCTATTTTATCTGCGATTCTGCGGAATGTGGTTTTTGGTATTCCTATTCCTTTGTGCCGCCCAAAGCCGCTCCTGCAAATGGGCACGGGCCACGTTGCGTCGATTGGGGATTTTGCATTAATCGACTTGTGAAAACGCTTCCTATCATATACAATAGGCTCTCGTAAGAGAGCCTTTTTTGTTTGGAAGGAGATCATTATGAAGTCAGTCATTACTCGTCGTTCTTTCATGGGGGGCCTTGCCGGAGCCGCCGTCGCCTTTCCCTTTGTTTCCCGCTGCTGGGGGCAATCGCCCAACAGTAAACTGCATCATGCATGTATCGGCGTCGGAGGGATGGGC
This sequence comes from Sedimentisphaerales bacterium, assembly GCA_016930745.1. Taxonomy (GTDB): domain Bacteria; phylum Planctomycetota; class Phycisphaerae; order Sedimentisphaerales; family Anaerohalosphaeraceae; genus JAFGGE01. The sequence goes on along the minus strand of JAFGGE010000157.1, from coordinate 6,919 downwards.
AACAGCGACCTCCATTCGATTGTGCGGGGCGGGAAGGTGCAGGTGGTCGCGATCTGCGACGTCGACGAGAATCATTTAAACGCCGCTGCCAAGATCCTGGCCGAGCAGTACAACCAGCCGGATGTGCGGAAATACCGGGACTGGAGAGAACTGCTGGAAAAGGAATCGGCCAACATTGATTCGGTGAATGTGACCACGCCCGATCATATGCATGCCCCGATCGCCATGAGCGCTATCCGTAAGGGAAAACATGTGTACTGCCAGAAGCCTCTGACGCATACCGTCTTTGAAGCCAGGCAAATTACCACAGCGGCGAGGAAAGCGGGCGTGGCGACGCAGATGGGGATTCAGATTCACTCGGACATCGCCTATCGCATGGCGGTGCGGATTGTGCAGGATGGAATCCTCGGCAAGATCAGGGAATGGCATTCCTGGAAGGATGGCGGCCCGTTCGCCACGGGCGGGCGTCCGGATGGTTCCGATCCAATTCCTTCCACGGTGGACTGGGACAAGTGGATCGGCACAGCGCCGATGCGGCCGTATAAGCAGGGCGTCTATCATCCGTTTGCCTGGCGGGGCTGGCTGGATTTCGGTTCGGGAATGATGGGCGATTTTACCTGCCATATTTTCGATCCGCCTTTTACGGCGATGGGATTGTCCCATTGTTTGAGCGTAAAGACGCAAGCGCCGCAGGCGGAATGGAACGGGGAGAACTATCCTTCCTGGCAGATTCATGAATTCCTGTTTCCCGGCACAAAATACACCGAGGGCAAAACGATCAAGGGCACCTGGTACAGCGGAGGTAAACGCCCTCCGGAAGAGCTGCTGGAATTGCCGCCGGAGAGAAAGCTGCCGGGCGCCGGCTCGATGTTCATCGGCACCGAGGGCATCATGGTCCTGCCGCACTGGGCCGGACCGCAACTGTATCCGATGGACAAATTTAAGGGATACAAGAGGCCGGACGTCAAATCGCTCGACCATTATCAGGAATGGGTTGAGGCTTGTATGGGCAACGGCAAAACGGACGCCGGCTTCGATTATTCCGGTCCCCTGACGGAAACGACTCAACTTGGCAATCTGAGCATCCGTTTTCCCGGCAGGATGTTGGAATGGGATGCCAAGAACCTCCGCTTTACCAATGCTCCGGACGCCAACCAGTACCTTCGTAAACAATATCGGGATGGCTGGGGTATCAAAGGGCTGGGATAACCCGGATCATCCAAGAGCAAACATAGAGCGGCATCGATGACAACCGTGAGAAAAGAACGGATTGGATTCATCGGAACCGGGATCATGGGTTCGCCGATGGCCTGTAATCTCCTGCGGGCCGGCTATCAGGTGACGGTTTACAATCGTACGAAAGCCAAAGCGCAGCAAGCGCTGAACGCGGGGGCCGTCTGGGCCGATAGTCCGGCCAAGGCCGCACAGGAGACGAATGTGACGATTACCTGCCTGCCCGATACCCCGGATGTGGAGGCGGTATTGCTGGGTTCCGGTGGCGTCCTGGAGTCGGCAACAGAAGGATGTCTCTGTATCGACATGTCCACGATCAGCCCGGCGGCGACGCGCCGGATGGGAGAGACGCTTGCAAAAGAGGGCGTGCAATTGCTGGATGCGCCGGTCAGCGGCGGGCAAAAAGGAGCTATTGAGGCGAAACTTTCGATCATGATCGGCGGGCCGGCCGAATCCGTGGAGCGCGTTCGTCCCATCCTGCAGACCATAGGGCGGACGATTACCCATTGCGGACCGCTGGGTTCCGGGCAGATGACCAAACTGGCCAACCAGGTAATGGTGATTCACACGATCATGAGTATTGCCGAAGGATTGGCTTTTGCCGAAAAGGCGGGGCTGGATCTGGAAACCACGCTGGCCGCGACTGTGGCGGGGGCGGCCGGAAGCCATTCTCTCAAGGTCCTGGGTCCCCGGATAATCGCCGGCGACATGAAACCGGCGTTCATGGTGGATTTGCAGCTCAAAGACCTCAGGCTTGTCATGGAATACTCCCGTCAGATCAATCAGCCCTTGCCGGGAGCGGCTTTGGCGGAGCAGCTTTTACGGACGCTGTCGGCCCAGGGACGCGGGCGGGACGGCACCCAGGCCCTGGTGGATGTGATTCGTGGGCTTGGTGGTGGCCGAGTGCAGGTATAAAAAAACGCCCGGATCGTTGCCAATCCGGGCGGTCTGTCGGGGATTACGCTTGGTGATCCTATTCGCTAGGATCGTCGGGAACTTCGACGGCCATGAATTCCGTAGGACCGCCGATATCGCTGCCTTCGGGCTGGACCGAGAGATACTCGGCAGGATCGGAAGGCACTACAGGCCTGTCGTCGGCCAGAACCGCGTTTACAGGTCCCAGGACAAACAACGACAGCAGCAAGACGATTAGAATCTGTTTGGTTTTCATACGTTCTCCCTTCCAAAAAACCGAAGACCATTCAAATTCGATTAGATGGTTTCCGTATACGTATTGTAGCAAGGCTGCAGAATAATGGGGGTTCGAATCCCGCTGGGTAAAAGCTGTTCGGGATCGGGCGTAATCTCGATTGTGCCGCCCACATATCCAGCGCCTTCGCTGCCCCCGTCGTCGGCGGCGCCGATGTTGGTGACGTAACCGCTGGAGAAGGGCGTGGTGTCGTACATGCTGATGATCGTTCCCTGGATCTGGGCGTTACCGCGGACGTCGACGATCCCGCCGACGATCGCGCCGGACAATGTGTTGCCGCCGTCGCTTTCAAACGCGCCGGTATTACCCAGGTTGATGTTGAAATTGGGCGCCAGAATCGTCGTTTCGCGGAACTGGGACTGATTGTTAAAAATCGCTTCGCCGGTAAAGTACAGCACGTTTCTCGTCCACCAGCTCCAGTGTGTGCTGGTGCTGGGCACATCGCTGACGATAGTGCCCTGGAAATTGCAGTTATCGAACCGCACATTGTTTGTCAGGCTTGTGCTGTCGTAGTACGTTTCATTGGTCTCGACAAACAGAACATCATTAAAGGTGCAATTAATAAACAGGGCATGGCTGCCTTTGGGAATAATCACATTGCTGAACGTCTGGTTTTCGTAGACCTTGCGGTTGTACTGCTTGCTGGAACTGGAGCTGGGGGTCGAGTAACTGCCCTCGGCATGGGGGAAATACTCGGTCTGAGTGCGACTGGGCGATCCAATCGTCGAACACAAGGGCTTATACATACTGGTGTCGTAGTCCTCAGGATTCATCCCGGGCATATCCGTACAATCGACGCCGTAATTGATCCCCTCGTGTTGTCCCTGGATCTTGTCGTCGGAGCTGTAGATGCGGTTTCCATACTCGTCGAATATAGGCAGATTGTTCTCGTCCAGGGTTTCCATCTGGATGTTATACGCCTGGAGCTGGTCCAGGGGGATAATCGTGTTGATCGTGCCTTCCACGATGGTGTCGGAAGTCGTTTCCAGCCCGGCCCCGATATCGGGGCGATCCCATGTGCTGTAAATGGGCCCATGGATAATCGAATTCTGCGTAACCCACATGCGGCCCCGGCTGGCGATCGCGTAGTTGAGCACCTGGGCTTCTTTGGCGACATTCACATCCAGGCGGATCCGACGGGAAATCTGTCCTTCGCTGCCTGTGCTGTCGACCAGAATGGTGCGGGGATCGCCGTCATACCGGTAAAACCGGACGTTCAGGTTCTCTCCCGTGCTGCCGAAATTCACGGCGCCGGTGAGGATCTGGTCCCCGCTGCCAAAGCTGTCGGTAAACCGCGATGCCGTGCCGACGGTCAGGCCGCCGATCCGCTGGGTCTGGACTGTGGAGCAAAGGTTGCCCCAGATCGTATTGGCTTCGCTGTCGGTCACCGTGTTGCGCGTGGTCTCAAACGTGGGCGTATGAGCGATCAGATATTTGGCGCATTCCAGCCCGGATAGGGCGGCGCTGATGGCGGCGTTGGCGCCGTGATGATTGTTCGCCACTCGTGCGCTGGTGGAGGAAATCGTCATCATTCCCGCCGACAGTGTGGCGAATACCGCCAGAAACAGAAGCGAAAGGATTAACGCCACGCCTTTTTGCTTGGTATTGCTCGTTTTCATCTCTAATCCTCCGAATCGAGAGATACTCTTTACTTGATCAGTCCCCATTGCGTTCTCTTGTGTTGTTTTCATAATTCTCTTGTCCGCAAGCGCAAAATCCTTTGATTTACCTACATAAAATGTAAGAAATAAGACGTCTTTATGCCGGCAAAAGGTAAAAAAAAGCCCCCCGTATCTTTCGATGCGGGGGGCTCGCTAGCACGTACTCGTTTTCCTTACACAGAGTTATCGGAACCACTTCCATTTCCAGCCATGGAACCATTTTTTCCAGTAAAATTTTTCCAACTGGATCTCACCCAAACCGGACCATGCCGCTCCATCATTCATTTGACCGCTGATGGTCAACTGGAGCAAGGCCTTGCTCTGGATGGCTTTCTTCTTGAGCAGGTCGTCCCGTTTAAACTGGACCAGTAAAGTGTTGTCCAGCGTATACACGTGCTTGGGCTTGATCGTATCGTTCAGTACAATCGTCTTTTTATCGATTTCGTGGATCGTGTACTGTTCGTGTTCCAGGCGTATGTAGGCATAGATATATTTGCCGGGCAGATTGACATACACCCTGCGAGGCACGAAAACCACATCGGCTTCGATAGGCATGGGCACTTCATCGACGCCGATATCAATCAGGCCGCCGGCTACTCGCGCTTCGCCGTCCAGGTCGACTTCGTCTTCATATGCGGCGAAGTCAGGATTGCCCGCGTTGATACAGGGGGAACTATCCTGTAAGTGATAATCACCCGCCATAAAAAGTCCGCTACTGAAGTCGCCATCGAGCACGAACTGAGGATCCTCAAAAATAGTACCCTGTCCCATATTGATGGTGCGCAGTCCGTTTTCATCAACCGTTATCATGTCCTGGCCGCCCTGGATGCAGCAGAAATCGATCCAGGCCGATACGCCTTCCGTCTGGCCTGTGGCGTGAATCACTGTATCGGTTTGGGCCCCGTATTCGGTCAGGTTGCCCCAGAACACCGTGTTTTCGATGGTCAAAAAGGTTTCACCCTCGCAATATACGGCCGAAGCCAGATCCGTAGCGATATTATCCACAATCGTACAGTTCTCGATCACAGGTTCTGTGGCATTCAAAAAGGCAAATGCACCACCGGTATGGGCGTAATTGCCCACGATCAGGCTATTGCGGATAACAGGGCTTCCATAAAATGCGAATATAGCCCCTCCATAGCCATAAGCCATATTGTCGGAGAACACGCAGTTTTCCAAAGTAGGACTGGCCTTGGCATCCGCACAAAACAATCCTGCACCGGCACCATAACTGCCATTTCCTTTTATTACACAATGACGAATCAGAGGGCTTGCATTAGCACAGTAAATGCCGCCACCCTGAGATTCAAATCCTTCAGTAATGGTTAGTCCCTGGAGAGTCCAATCATGTTTCTCCCCATTGACAAACATACAAACATAGCCACCATAAAAAGGACCCTGGATAATAGTCGTTGCGACAACTTCGGGATTATCAGGATCAATTCCAGTGACCGTAATGGATCTGTTAGGGAATACAAGAGACCATTCGATTCCATAGGTGCCGGGCTCAATTTCAACCGTGCCGCCGTCGGGGCAATTATCAATCGCTTCCTGAATGGTCGTGTATTCACTAACGTACTGGTCGTCTACCATCACTCGCACGACGCCTTCCGCCGCGACGGTCGAAGCGACGACCGCCAATGTCAAACCGATTGTCAATCCTATGTATTTCATTGTTTTCTCCTTTCCATCATGCCAACCAGGAGGTTGTTTCTGCATTCGAATAGAATCGTCCGCGCTGTCACAGGACAGCGGTTTTCCGATTTGCCCTTAGGGCCTGGGCGGTAAACACGCCAGCCCCGATTGCGAGGAGCCAAAAGACCATTGATTGGCGCCAAACAGGACGCCATGGAGAGGCCTCTGGCCTCGGTCCGCTCCGGTTGTGTCTCGGCGGACTTCGGCGCTCTCGGCCTGGACCATCGATCCTACGATGAGGCGCTGCACCGCCCTGTGCGATGTTTGTTTTCCCTTTCGCGCAAACATGGTTTTCTCCCCGCGCACTTTAAACCTGCAAGTGCGTTTCATAAAACATACCGTAGTTTTCCGAAGATGCAAATAAGAGCCATAACGTCCGAAAATATCATGGTTTGGAGGATTCGATCCGATAAAAAATCGAATTCGGCAAGGGCGTATCAGGACATTATGCTTCCCAAAACAACGGACAAGGAAAGAGGAAAAATGGCTTTTTTAAGAGGGAATTATAGAAACGAGGCTTATAGACGGAATATTCGTTATACACGGAACCAGGCAACCGCCAACAAATCCGTCTCGGGCGGGAAATAGGACTCTGCCATAGGCATCGCGGATCAGATCTTCACGGGGCCAACGAAAACCCCGCTACACTGCGGGCGACCAGAATCGAACTGGCACCTTCAGCTTGGGAAGCCGATGCGTGACTGACATAAAGCATGATAATACAAGTGTTTGTGGTTATGGTAAAAATCACTCCGCCATCTGTTCCGCCAATCTGTTGCATAAAGATGCAGACCTTGCCAGTGTTGTGGAGGCTTGGTCAGTCCTTCCATTGCATATTAAAGAGGCAATTCGGGCGCTGATTAACACTGTGTTCAAAGGACAAGATAACACAAAATCCAGCAAGTAGTGCAATTGATTTCTCACTCTTGTTTACTATTCAACGCCAGCGATGTCAGTTATAGGGTAGGTTTTTCATAATATGTCTATTAGTTTTTATCTACCCGAAGTGATCTAATTCACCATGTTATATGCGAATCTGATCAACATCTACACCCGACTCCCGCATTCCCCGCAATACTTGGGATCGCCGAAAAGCCGTTTGTCGCAGACCGGGCATCTT
>JAFGGE010000156.1 GCA_016930745.1 Sedimentisphaerales bacterium | reverse complement strand
CCCTTTCTACTTGTCCTCCACTCTGCTCGGGCGTATTGAGAAAGAAAAAACCGGCTATCTGGAAGACAGCCGGACGGTCATGCAGCTCCTGCGACACGAAACCGGACATGCCATCAACTATGCCTTCCGGCTGTGGGAAGAACCGGACTGGAAGAATACCTTCGGTTCCTTTTTCAAGCCGTATCGGGAGGTTTTTCACCCCAATCCATGGAGTCGGAGATTTGTTCGGCACATCTGCAGTTTCCCTTATCGATACACATACGCCCAAAAACACCCGGATGATGATTTTGCGGAAACCTTTGCCGTCTGGTTAACCCCGCGCTCCGGCTGGCGCCGCAAGTACCGGCATTGGCCGGCCATTCAGAAATTACGATATGTGGATCGCCTGATGAGAAAGATCGGCGATCAAGAACCGAAACGCAAAGGCGGAAAACGGATCTTACCCCTTTCCAGTCTGACCATGTCTGTCGAAGAGTATTATTGCGGTCGGATGAAAGAGTATAGTAAAACCAGTTAAACGATCCAGGGCAGGGGAGGGAACGGATGGGGTTGAATGCTACGCCGAACGGTATTGCAGCGGTGTGCGGTGGATCGGATATTCACGCCTTCTCAAAAGGCTGCATCGGGATCCTGACATCGTACGGGGGGCCCTCCAGTGCGGCATCGATCACCATTTGCAGCAACTGCGGATAACGGATGCCCGCTTTATTGGCGGATCGCGCCAGGCCAATGCCGTCTTCCAGGGAAGCGTTGCAATTGACCTCAAGAACCCTCGGATGACAGGCTTCGTCAAGCCGGATATCGACACGGCCGTAACCCCACGCCTGGACCGCCCGAAACGCGCGCATCGCGATATCGTAGAGTTGACGGGCCAGTTTGGGCTCCACAGCCGCCGGACAGAGAATCGACGTTTTTTTGTACTCCAGAGAGGTTTCAATCCACTTGGCGGCGTAGGACATGATCGAAGGGATATCCGGCGGCATGTCTTCGTAGTGGACCTCCGCCAGGGGCATGAGCCGTACGCGTTTACCGCCTACGATACCCACATTAAATTCCCGGCCGGGCAGGAAGAGCTGAACCAGTACGGGCTGATTATAGGTCCGCAGGACATGGCTCGCCTGGCGGCGGAGGGCCTTCTTCGTTCGCACGACCGAATCCCGATCCAGACCGATTCCCGCATGCTCCTGACTGGGCTGAACGATCAGGGGAAACCTCCATTCGTGCCGGTCCACATCGCCCACTTTTTCCAGCAGCGTCGTGCAGGGCGGAATCGGAATGCCCAGGCCATGGAGGAGGCTGGCCGATGTGTGCTTATAGCGGCTTAATCCAAGAGCCAGGGCAGGCGAACCGGTGATGGGAAAACCCATCATTCGCACCATGGCGGCGAATCGCATCTCGTAGAAGGCGCCGTGCACCACGTCATCGTATTGGTTGAATACCACATCGGGACAAAGACGGCGTAATTTGCGTTGAAACGCGAAGAGATCATGGGCCAGCGGCAGGATCGTGACCCGATGGCCTAATGACCTCAGCGCCCGACCCATATGACGGATCATCTGCCGCAGGTCCGCCGTGCTGCCGCGATCTTCGGGGGTGTCGGGTACAAGTCCCGTAGCGGCATTATAAACCAGCGCTATATGGAGACGCCTGCGAGACATTTTGGAACGTTGCCTCATCTCTTTGTTTCCTCATTTCTGCAAGACGACAACTCGATTCAATAGGTCAGGGTAATCAATACGATACGCAGAACATGATCCAGGTCAAGGATGGGCAGGATATTTTTTGCGATTACGAAAATCACATGGTCGGGATTGGAGGGTTGTCCGGCAAAACGGCTTTCGATTATGCCGATCATTTTCAGGGCCGGTCAGGATCATCGGTGCATTATTTTGGTCCGGTTCGGTTGGATTCGGGCCGGCGGGAGAACCAGCTGCGCATTCGCTGCCATCGGCCGGCGGAATATCGCGTGACTCGTCCGGGCATGGTCAGAACCGAATTGCCGGCGGAGGTAGCCGCATGGATCGGGACTCTGACAAAGCCGGTTACGGCCCTGCCGGTCTCGTCGAGGGCCGAGGCGACCTTGTCCATGGTCTCGCGGGAGGTATCCCCGATTCGCCGCAGCAGGCTGGGCAGGACATCCTTCTTGAAGATGTCGCGGACATCCGAATAGAAGGCGTGGATGCGGGAGCGGATCGTGGTCTTGGCGGCTTCGGCGTCCCATCCGCGAAAGGCCCGGCAGCGCTCCATGGCGGCATGTCCGACGATGGTCGTCATGAATCCGGCGCCCATGCCCTGGGCGATGTCGTCGACGAACCGGCCGATACCGGGCATGCGCGAGCCGATCCCCTCGATGAGATTCTTGCCCATGTTGATGTAATTGACCGTGGCGACGACGGCCAGGATATCCCAGCCGATCTGCACCTGTTCCCGGAGGCGGGGCCGGGCGTTGTAGGTCAGGATGATGCGGTTGACCATCGCCAGATTGCGATAGACGACGACGAACAGGTCCAGAGCCTTATAGGGGCTGACGGCCACGGCGATCATGACGTCCCGCATGCAGTCGCGGACGTGTCGGGCGGCCTGCTCGTCGATCTTGGTCAGCAGGGGGCGGATGACGGCCTGTTCATTGTCGAGGATGGCGGCAACCAGGGCGTCCCTGTCTTTGGCCGTTTCGAGGGCCCTGCCCAGGTCGTCCAGACCCTGCCGGGCCAGGTCCTGATCCTGGGATTCCAGGGCCAGGTTGGTTCGCAACCTCTGCAGGTAGGATTGGAGGTATCTGATATAACGGCGGAGCTTGCGGAGGGAGGCGTTTTTGGGGTCCGGCACATGGGGAGGGATCAGTACGGGCGGCCGAGTGGCGGCCGACAGGGCAAAATGCAGGACAAGGTACACACACAGGATGAGGACGAAACCAAGGAAGGCATATCCGGCCCAGGGGTGGAGATTATAGAGCGTCTGGTAGGCTCGAAGGACCTCGATAAAGGCAAAAAACGAGAGTATCACCCCAATAATGATGATCCCCATGCGGATGATACGAAACCATCTGGCCAGCATACGCGATCCTTTCCTGTCGCCGGATTTGCACCTAAAGAGCCTACCGGCCTGATTATACACCATAGCTATGGATGTATCCAACGATCTTATATATAGGGTTATAGTCGCATTATATCGGAAAATGTTACATGTCTTTAGGGGGATACGGGAAAATTGAGACAATGGGTTGACAGAATCGGTGCCGGTCCGTAGGATACATGGGCAGTGGTTTTTTGTGTTTTTTGGAAATTACTGCAGGGGATTGAGTGAAGGTTGTCGTCGTTATACCCGCGCGATACGGCTCGACACGTTTCGGGGGGAAAGTTCTCGCCAGAGATACTGGCCACTACCTTGTGGAGCATACCTGGGCGCAGGCGCGAAAGGCCAACAGTGTCGATTCGGTCCTGATCGCTACGGACAGTGATGCGGTTTTGAGGGCTTGCCGGGAATTTGGGGCCGACTGCGTTATGACATCGGCCGATCATCAGAGCGGTACGGATCGCATCGCCGAGGCCGTGGCGGAAATAAAGGCCGACATTGTCGTCAATGTCCAGGCCGATGAGCCTGAAATCGATCCGGGGCATATCGATTTTCTGGTGTCCCTGCTGGCCGAACATCCGGACGCTTCGATGGCGACGCTGGTTACGCATTTTGCCTCCGCCGGGCAGGTGGCCGATCCGAATGTGGTCAAGTGCATCCTGGACAGAAGCGGACGGGCCATCTACTTTTCCCGGTCTGTGATTCCGTATGATCGCGCGGCGGGGGGAGTGGGAGCCGTCGAGCAGTACTATCGACATCTGGGTATCTATGCTTTTCGCAGGGAGTTTCTGTTGAAATATACGAAGCTGCCGCAGACCCCGCTGGAGCTGGCCGAAAAACTGGAACAGCTTCGGGTGATCGAACATGGGTACTCGATCGTGGTCGGCAAGGTTGCCCATTCCTGCGAGGGAATCGACACGCCCCGGCAATACGACGCCTTCGTGAAACGCTGGAAAGAACAGAACGAATAAGAGGAACTGAGACTCCGGGAGAATTCTGATGAAAAGAGTACCGCTGGTTTTAGGGATCATAGTTTTAGGCGTATCGGCTTGGGCCGTCGAGCAGGTGCCGTTTACGAATGTCCGGATCGACGATTCTTTCTGGTCGCCCCGGCTCCAGACCAATCGCAAGGTGACTATCCCGTACAATTTCCAGAAATGCCAGGAGACCGGACGAATCAGCAACTTCGCCAAGGCCGGCGGCCTGATGGAGGGAAACTTCGAAGGGATCTATTTCAATGATTCGGATCTCTATAAGGTGATCGAAGGGGCGGCCTATTCGCTGCAAAACCATCCTGATCCGGAACTGGAAAAGTATGTGGACGGTGTGATCGACCAGATCGCGGCGGCCCAATGGGAGGATGGGTATCTATACACGTTTTATTCCCTTCCGAAGAAACAGCCCGAAAAACGCTGGACGGATACCCGTTCGATGCATGAGCTGTATTGCGCGGGTCATTTTTTTGAGGGAGCGGCGGCCTATTACCAGGCGACGGGAAAACGGAAGATTTTGGATGTGGCGATTCGACTGGCCGACTATATCGATTCGGTATTCGGACCGGGCAGGAAATATGATATCCCGGGGCATGAGGAGATCGAGATCGGCCTGGTCAAGCTGTATCGGGTGACCGAAGACGAAAAATATCTCAAGCTGGCCAAGTTTTTCCTGGATCAGCGAGGCGACAGCACGCATCGAGCATTGTATGGGGAGTATTGTCAGGATCATATGCCGGTGGTTCGACAGTCCCGGGCGGTGGGCCACTCGGTACGGGCCGGGTACCTGTACTGCGGCATGGCGGATGTGGCGGCCCTGACCGGGGACAGGAACTATGTCGCCGCCATCGACCGCATCTGGCATGATGTCGTCGATGGGAAAACCTATCTTACCGGGGGAATCGGAGCCCGGCACGGAGGGGAGGCGTTCGGCGAATCCTATGAACTGCCGAATGCCAGCGCATATAACGAGACCTGTGCCGCCATCGCCAACGCCATGTGGAATCATCGCCTGTTTCTGCTGCACGGGGACGCCCAATATATCGATGTGCTCGAGCGGATAATCTATAACGGTTTCCTGTCGGGGATTTCCCTGGAAGGCAATCGGTTCTTTTATCCCAATCCGCTGGCCAGCGATGGGGGGTATGAGCGGAGCGCCTGGTTCGGCTGTTCGTGTTGCCCGGTCAATGTGGTTCGATTTATCCCGTCGATTCCGGGGTATATCTACGGTGTTAAGGGGGACACGATCTATGTAAACCTGTTTATTGGCGGTCAGGCGGAAATCAAGACCGACGGCGGCACGGTGAAACTGGAACAGAAAACAGGGTATCCGTGGGATGGCAATGTTAGAATTCAGGTCACTGCCCAGGGGGAGAAGGAATTGACGATTGCTGTGCGGGTTCCGGGCTGGGCGCAGGGAGTACCCATGCCAGGGGACCTGTATCGGTATCTGGATTCGCAAACCGAACCGGTGAAGGTAACATTGAACGGAACAAGGTTGCCGATCAAACTCGAGAAAGGGTATCTGGCGATTCGTAGGACCTGGACCGATGGGGACCGGATCGAGATAAACCTGCCCATGCCGATCCGACGAGTGCTGGCTCACCCGAGCGTGCGGGATGATCTGGGCAAGACGGCGCTGGAGCGGGGGCCGATTGTGTATTGCCTGGAAGAGGCGGATAACGGACCGCGACTCGATCATATACTATTGGAGGACAAGGCGGAATTTGCGGCGACCCTGCGGCCGGACCTTCTGGGCGGGATTGTTACTCTATATGGGAATGCGGCATCCTATTCCCATGAAGAAGGCGGGACGCTGAACCGGAAATCTATGACGATAACAGCGATTCCATATTATGCCTGGGCGCATCGCGGGGCCGGGGCGATGCGGGTCTGGCTGGCCCGGACCGAATCGGCGGTCATTCCCTTGCCGGCGCCAACGATCGCAGGATTAAGCAAGGTTTCGGCGTCCCATACATGGGAACTTGATACTGCCAAAGCCGTTAATGACCAGCGGGAACCGAAGAATTCCGGCGATCATGAAATTCCGCGGCATACCTTCTGGGATCATCGCGGTTCCAAAGAGTGGATTCAGTACGATTTTGCCGGACCGGCCGAGGTATCGGAAGTATCGGTGTACTGGTTTGATGATACGGGACGGGGAGAATGCCGAGTGCCGAGATCCTGGCGACTGTTGTATCGTCGGGATGGACAATGGAAGCCGGTAACCGGCATGGATGGCTATTCAGTCGAGAAAGACCGTTATAATCATGTCCGATTTGATCCGGTGAAAACGGACGGTTTGCGCATTGAATTGACCTTGCAGGATGGTTATTCAGGTGGTGTTCTGGAGTGGAAGGTTCAATAAATTAAAGAGACAATGGCCTGTGGCAGGAAAACAGGTTCTGGTCCCGTAAATGGATGTGCGGGAAGGTGAAATGATGAAAGAAAAAGCAAGACAAACGGGCGACAGCCGGGATCTGCTGGCGCGAGTAAGCGATGTATCCACGGACAGCGAATATTTTTCGCCGATTCCGACCGGATATCGCAAGGGGAAATGCCGTTATGTGATCGTGATGGGCACGGTCATGAGCGGCTTGGGCAAGGGGATTTTTTCCTCCTGTCTGGCCAAGTTACTGCAGGACAAAGGTTTGAAAGTCGCTCCCATCAAGCTGGAAGGGTATTTGAATATTGATTCCGGCACGCTTAATCCGTTCCGGCATGGAGAAGTATTCGTGCTGGATGACGGGATGGAATGCGATATGGACCTGGGGACGTATGAACGGATGCTGGACCAGGACCTGTCGCGATCCAATTTTTGCACCAGCGGCCAGATCTACAGCGAAGTGCTGAACAAGGAACGGCATGGGGATTACCTGGGCCGCGACGTGCAGATGATTCCGCATGTGACCGGAGAAGTGAAACTGCGTCTGCGCCGGCTGGCCATGGAGAGCGACGCCGACGTCGTCTTTGTGGAAATCGGCGGAACCGTAGGGGATTTGGAGAATGCCTTTTATATTGAAGCCATGCGCGAGCTGGCCTACGAAGAAGGGCCCAATAGCTGCTGTTTTGTCGCGCTGACGTATATTCTGGAGCCCAGAACGCTGGGCGAACAGAAGTCCAAAGCCGCCCAGTTGGGCCTCAAGCAGTTGATGCAGCTTGGCGTCCAGCCGGATATTATCGCCTGTCGCTGTGAACATCCGGTCAGCGAGCAGGCCCGGCAAAAGGTCAGCGTATACAGCAATGTTCCCCTTAAACGAGTCTTCAGCATGCATGATTCGGCCAGCATTTACATGATCCCCTCGCTGTTGCGGGAATGCGGGCTGGATTTCGAGGTGCTTCGGCTGCTGAAGATCGAAGACCGGATCGACCTGCGCACCGAACGGGACCAGTGGGCCCGCTGGAGCGATTTTACCGACCGGATTGGCAAAGAGACATATGAAGTCACCGTGGGGATTACCGGGAAATATACTTCTGTGCGGGATAGCTACGCATCCATTTTGAACGCCCTGGAACATGCCGGTATCGCATTGGGATACAAAGTCAGGATTCGCTGGATCGAAACGACCGAAGTAACCGAGCGGAATGTGGCGGTTCACTTGAAGGATGTCGATGGGATCATCGTGCCCGGCGGATTCGGGACGCGGGGAACGGAGGGCAAGATCACCTGTGTCCATTACGTCCGGGAGCACAAGATTCCCTATTTGGGCCTGTGTCTGGGATTTCAGATGGCCGTCTTAGAATTTGCGCGAAACGTCTGCGGACTGCCCAAGGCCCAGAGCACAGAAATCGAACCGGGCTGTGAAGAGCCGGTGATCGATATCCTTCCGGAGCAAAAACAGATCGAAGGCCTGGGCGGCAATATGCGTTTGGGAGGACATGACATCCAAATCAGGCCGGACACGCTTGCCTGGAACATCCTTGGGCAGGAACAAACCGTCCGCATGCGATTCCGGCATCGGTATGAGGTCGATCCGAAGTATATCGAGACTCTGGAAAAAGGGGGATTGCTGTTTTCCGGCAAAGCGCCGCAGTATCCGATCATGCAGATCCTGGAGATTCCTTCCCATCCGTTTTTTATGGGCACTCAGGCGCATCCCTGCCTGACGTCCCGGCCGCTTCGGCCTCATCCGATGTTTATCGGGCTGGTCGCCGCGGCAGGATGCCGGCGTTACCCCCTGGAAAGTCTTCCGGACAGCGTGGAGGCCTGTCAGGATTGCGCCCGAAAGTATTGCGTTTGACCGTTCCGGTTAAGGAGCAGTGGTGCCGGACAGTTTCGCTTCCAACTCCTGAATACGAGCCTTGAGCCGGGCGTTTTCGGCGGTCAATTCCTCCACCTGTTTTCCCGACTGGGCGACGATCTGCAAAAGCTTGATATTATTATCCCCGGTTTGTTTGGCGATCTCGGCGTTATCGACTGTGGCCTTTTCCACCAGTCGTTTTTGTTGTTCGACCTCTTTCTGGCAGTCGCTCAGTTGCTGTTTGAGCTGGATATTTTCTTCGGCGACGAGTTTGGTCTGCCGGATCATAGCCGAGTTATCTTTCTCCTGGCAGCCGCATACCGACAGAAGAATCATGATGCCAAGCCCCATTCCTATCAAACAAAACGACCTGGTCATTACAGGCTCCTTTCCAAAATGCAGCGCTGATAATATCTCTTCAATCCTTTCTATAGTATAACGATAAGTTGTTCTATGTCAAGGTTTTACTGCAAGCGAATTCCATCGCCGCCAGGGGGGTGCGTGCGGTCGATGTGTAGGGGCAGGCATTTCGATACAGGCACACAAGAAAAAATCAGTCGAGGGCTCGGACCGGAGGAAAATGGAAAGGGCAGTAAAAAACGGAAGATCCTGCCGTGGCGTTAGGATCTTCCGTTTGCTGTTCTGGTTGTTCGGAAACAGGCGGCTTTGCATTCCCCTGAAGCCGGCCGGTCTTCGACAACCGGAAACATCAGTTATTTTTTCTTTTTTGTTTTCTTCTTCGTGGCTTTCTTCTTCGGAGCCTTCTTCGCTACTTTCTTCTTTGCGGCTTTTTTCTTCTTTGCCATGACTTTGTTCACCTCCTTTCACAAGGTAACAAAAACTTCATTTGCCAAACTTCCACTTAAGTTGCTGTACTATACATATTTATCGTCACAGAACGCAAGAGCGCTTCATAAAAAATTTTTCTTTCGGTCCGGCTCTTGCACTCTCATCGAGGTCCTATGCGGAGCAGATGGGCCGCGATGGGACAATCCTGTCGGTTTCCATGGAGGATAAAAAAGGACAACGAGGCATTTCGTAGAGTGCCTTAAAACCTATGTTTCAAGGCATTCTATGAATCCCTTTGTTTTCTTTTCTTTTTGATGGTGGCCGAATTCGAACGGGAGACGAGTCATTTTTTTTGCGGGGGATTTTTTCGGATCGAATAAAAATAGCGAAAATTTTTTTGACGAGAATTTTATCCGATTGTGTTAAAATTTTTGAAGGAACCAACAGGTGTTCTGTGAATTGTTATCGATCGTATGAAACAAAGAGTGGCATTATTTGGCGGAACTTTTGATCCGATTCATGTCGGACACACAACGGTGGCCGAACATGCTCTGTGTTCTCTGGAGGCGCAAACGCTGGTCTATATTCCGACGCGTCGTTCTCCTCACAAGCAGGTGTTTCCCGTGGCCGCTGGCCGTCACCGCAAGGCCATGATTGAATTGGCCGTCGCCGGCAAAGAGGATTTTGAAGTGTCCGACTGCGAACTGCGGCGACGGGATCCCAGTTATACCCTGGATACGATCCGCCAGTTCGACCGGAAATACAATTCGAAAGCGGAGTTATTCTGGCTGGTCGGCGCCGATGTGGTTCGGGACCTGGATCGATGGTATCGGGTGGAAGAACTAATGGACCGGTGTACAATCTGCGTCATGTTTCGAGCCGGTTATCCTCGTCCGGACTTTTCCGGCCTGCTGGCCGGTCTGGGAACCGAGCGCGTCGAACAACTTGCCCGGGCCGTCATTGAAACACCTCTGGTGGATATCAGCAGCTCCGAGATTCGCGCCCGGCTGGCCCAGGGGCAGGACGTAAGCGGGCTTGTTTCCCCGCAAGTTTGGGAGTATATCCGGAAAAATAACCTTTATATGCTCGAAAACGGGCCGGTCCGGGGCGGTTTTTAATTGACAGAAGCGGTATCCAATTTATAATTAAGAGGTTAGGTTCAGGCGGCGGGATGCGCCGCGGACGGCAGGAATTGGTCCTTCGGATGCAGAAATTACCATGGGGCACATGCAGAAGCGTTCTGGAGAGGTATTGATGTTGGAAAAAGTACGGGTAGCGACAGTGTGTATGTTGGTCGTAGCTTTGACCGGAGCCGTCACGTTGGCCCAGGGTCTGGAAAACGACTGGAATGACTTTCTACATTACACGGCGATCGGCCGGTTTGACCTGGCCAAGGGATTTGCCCAGCGCATCATCGACGGCAATCCCGATCCGATTGCCCTGTTGCGGCTGAGCGAGTCGAATCCGAACGGATATCGGTTGCTTCTCAAGATGCAGGCCGACAGCGAAGAATTGCAGCAGGTCAGCGGAAAGATCCTGGAAATCATCGAACGGGGTCGGTTCGAGTTGAGCACCGAGCCGCGCATTATCAATCAGGAAATCCAGCGGCTCAGCAGCACCATCCGAGCCCGTCTGGACGCCGAACAGCGGCTGAAAAACGCCGGGGAGTACGCCATTCCCTTTATGCTGGACGCCCTAGCCGACGAGGGCCGCAAGATGGAGTTTTCGAATATCACCGCCGCAATTCCCAAGATCGGGCGGGATGCCATTCGTCCGCTGGCCGCCGCCCTGCAAACGCCCAACGTGGCTGTGCGAGCCGAGATTATTCGGGCCCTGGGGAAAATCCAGTATCCGCAATCGCTGGGGTATTTGAAGCGAATCGTCGAACAGGATCCCTCTCCGCAGCTGCAGGAACTGGCCCGTCAGGCGATTGGACAGATCGATGCGCAGGCCCTTCAATTGCCTGCCGCGGAGTTGTTTTTCATCCTGGCCGAAAAATACTATAATCATGCTGAATCGGTCGCGCCCAGCGCCGAATACAGTTTTGCCAATATCTGGTTCTGGGACCAGGAAGCCGGGCGATTGCGGCGCGAAGAAGTGGATCCGGCCTATTTTTACGAGCTAATGGCGATGCGCTGCGGCGAATGGGCCCTCAAGGCCGATCCGAATACGGGCAAGGCCATCGCGCTGTGGATCGCGGCGTTCTTTAAGGCCGAAAGCTATGGAATCCAGATGCCGGCCTACTTTGGACCGGCCCATGCCGACGCCATGACCTACGCCACGACGGCCGGGCCGGAGTATCTGCATCCGGCGCTGGACCGGGCCCTGAAGGAAAAGAACGGGTTTGTGGCTCTGGGAGTGGTGGAGGCCCTGGCCGCCAATGCCGGAGAAAAATCGCTTTTATACCGGGTCGGCACCGACCAGCCGCTGGTGCAGGCCCTGGATTTCGAGAACCGCGCCGTCCGATACATTGCGGCGATTGCCATCGGTCAGGCCCTGCCCGGATCGGAGTTTGTCGGCAGCAAGAGGATTATCGAAAATCTGGCCGAGGCGATTACCAACGCGGGCATGGAAGAGTTGGGGGCGGATTTGACCAATGCCTATGCCCTGCGGGCGATTCATGTTTTATTGCACCTGGTGATCACACGCAATACCGTCGTGGATGTGTCCGAATCGCTGGACGAACTCATCACGGCCACGGCGGACCCCAGGGAGCAAATGCAGGTTCTGGCCGGACAGGTTCTGGCCAGGTTGTCCAGTCCGGACGCCCAGCGCGCGATAGCCGATATGGCCTTGTCGCAGGACAACAGCATGGCGGTTCGGATTTCCGCTTTTGCTTCGCTTTCGGTATCCGCCAAGCAAAACGCACGGCTGCTGACGGAGCAGCAGATCGATGCGATCTATGCCCTGGTGGATTCGGATCAGACCGATCCGGCCCTCCGCAAGGCCGCCGCGGGATCGTACGGGGCCCTGAACCTGCCGAGCAGGCGGGTCAAGGATCTGATTCTCGGTCAGTCGCGCAGTTGACAAAAGAAACGAACGATACAAGGTCTAACCAAGAAGGAGTCTTTGGTGTCCAAGGATGAAAAAAGCACCGACTCAAACGAGGAAGGATCCAAGCCGGAGGACATGGAGCAGAACAGCTTCCAGTGGTTGGGGGTCGGGGTAGAATTTTGTATAGTCGTTGTGGCTTGTATGTTGTTCGGCCATTGGCTGGATACAAAAGCCGATACATCGCCGGGTTTTCTGATCCTGTTTTTTCTGTTCGGATTCGGCGGCATGTTGTATTCTATGATAAAGCGGGCCGGCGGTTTAAAGTGGTGGAAATAGGGAATTAAAACGTCGGGAATTCGTTCGGTGTCCCGGTGGCCGGCCTGTGGAGAATGAGGGATTAAAGCCGACAGGACGCACGATTGAAGATCTGCTGTTCCAGGCTTTGCTGGGTGTTTGGCGTGGCGGGATTCCTGTTTGCTCTGGCCTATGGAATCAGCCCGGCCTTGGGTCCGTCGGCGCGTGCAGGGTGCCGTCTGGCGATTTTTTTGGTTGGGATCGCCGTGGTCTTCTGGATCGTGCTCATCCGGCAGAGGAGCAGAAGCGCCCGGCAAATGGTCGAGGCCGTTTTATGCGGCGGCGCCTGGATCCGCTTGCGGACCACGGCGGTTGGCATTCTGGTCATCGGGATGCTGGTGGAGCAGGAATTGTTCTGGTTTCTGGGATGGACCGGCTTTTTTTATGTGGCGGTCCTGGTTGTCGAAAGTATCTGTGTCGTATGGATGATGCGGGCATATGACTGGAAAAAGGGATTTGTAACCGATGGGGCCGATAAGACCGTTGCTGGCGATGACCTCTCCCATTGAGCACTTTACGAGCAAGCCTCTGTTCAGTGTCTTCGGGCTTTTTAATTTTACCAGCCATATGTTTGTCGTTACCTTGGCGACAGTGGTTCTGCTGGTTGTGATGCCGCTGATCTTCCACCGTCGGCCGCTGGTCCGGTCCGGCTTCGGAAATGCGCTGGAAGCCATTTGTCTGTATCTTCGCGAGGAGGTGGCTCGCCCGTTTCTCCACGAGCGCACGGACAAATACATCGGCTATATCTGGACCATCTTTTTCTTTATCCTTACGATGAACCTGCTGGGGATCATGCCGGTGGATAAGATCGTTCTCCTGGCCAGCGGGATGCGGCTCAGACACTGGGGCGGGGCCCCGACGGCCAACATCTGGATCACCGGGACCCTGGCGTTTTGTGCTTTTCTTCTCTTCCACATGGCCGGGATTCGGGAAAACGGTCTGGTCAAATATATACAAAATTTTTCTCCCAAGGTGCCCTGGCCCCTCATGCCGTTTATGTTTTTTATGGAACTGGTAAGTTCCTGCGTGCGGATGTTTTCGCTGGCCATCCGATTGTTTGCCAATATCATGGCCGGGCATATTCTGCTGGCGGCGCTGTTTATGTTTATCGTGATCTTTCAAAATCCCTTTGCCGCCACGGCCTCGACCCTGGCGCAGGTGGTGATGACCATCATGGAGATTTTTGTGGCGTTCCTTCAGGCATACATTTTTACCTTTCTGACCACCATTTTTATCGGGATGGCGGTGCATCCGGAGCATTGAATCGAAACGAATGAAAAACAGACTACGTACTATTTGAATAGGGAGGTTTACACGACATGTTGGAGTTGTCTAATGTAATGACAGCCGTCTTTGCCGCCGCCGAAGGCGTCAAGGAATCCGCGAATGCCGTCTCGTTCAGCATGGACAGTGTGGCGTTCGCCTGGATTGGCGGAGTGATCGCGTCGGGTTTGATCGTAATCGGGGCGGCCCGGGGCATCGGCAGCATCGCCGGAAAGGCCACCGAGGCGATTGCCCGGCAGCCGGAAGCAGGCGGGCGTATCTTTACGACCATGATCATCTCGGCGGCGTTGATCGAAGGCGTAACCCTGTTCGCCCTGGTGATCTGCTTTATGGCTGTGATGAAAACACCGTAACATTGTATTTCAGGGCAGAGATATGACTTGGCGATGGGTCTTTACCGGACTGGTTCTGCTTATGGTATTCACGCCTTTAGCGGCGGCTGCCGCGGAGGATGCGCACGGTACGGAGGAAGACAAGCAGAACATTTTCATCGGTGATTTCTGGGAAGCGATCTGGACGCTGCTGGCATTTGTGTTGCTGCTGGTAGTCCTTTGGCGTTTTGCCTGGAAACCCCTGCTGGGCGCCTTACAGGCCCGCGAAGAACATATCCAGCGACAGATTGATGAGGCCGAAAAGGTTCGCCAGGATGCCGAAGGCGTTCTGACGGAATACCGCCGCAAGCTTTCCGAGGCCGAACAGCAGGGCAAGAACATCGTAGAGCAGCATGTCAAGCAGGCGGAAAAAGAGGCCCATGGAGTCATGGCCAAAGCCGAACAGGACATGGAGGCCATGCGCATCCGGCTGGAAACGGAGCTGGAGAAATCCCGCCGTCTGGCCCAGAAAGAGTTATTGGAGCAGTCCGGCCAGATCATCTTCAATCTGGGACGGGAGATTTTGGGGCGGAGTATCGAAACCGATGATAATCAACGTCTGATTGCCGATGCGATTGACCGTCTGGAACACGAACAGAACCAGCAACTATTGGATGCGAGGCTGCCGGACGAGGAAGCGGAAGAAGGGCAATGAGCGAATCGCTGCGACATGTCGTTCGCGAAATTTACTGCGAGGTGCTCTTTGAGCTGGCCGAAGAGACCGATCTGATCGATCGCGTAGCCGACGATCTGGTCAAGGTCAGGACGGTATTGGAAAAGGAGCCGGAATTTGCGGCGATTATGGATTCGCCAACGATTCGCGGACCGGAAAAAAGCGAGTCGATCCGTCGGGTCTTTCGCGGACATATCTCGGATTTGGCGCTGGATTTTTTAAGCGTACTGGCCCGAAGGGGACGAATGGGCTTTCTGTCCGGCATTGCGGATCGCTACGAAAACCTGGTGGATCGCCACCATCATCGCCAACCCATCGAAGTGGTGGTATCCAAAGAACTGAATCCGGAACAGATTGAAAAGCTTAAAACCGAACTGACCAATGCCGTGAAAGGACAGATCAAGCTGTCGGTCAATGTCGATGAAGGCATTATCGGCGGCATTATTATTAAAAAAGACGATACGATCGTGGACAATTCCGTCCGGACGGCGTTGAAACGGGCCTCGAGAGCTGTCGCGCAATCGGCCCGCGCCCGACAGCAGAATCCGGACAAAAAATAATCAGGACAGTCGAGCAACTATATGGAATTTGATATTTCGGAAATCAGCAGTCTGATCAAGCAGGAGATCAGCCGGTATCGCAGCCAGATTGACGTCGCCCGCGTCGGCAAGGTGCTGGAGGTGGGCGACGGCATCGCCCGGATCTACGGACTGGACAGCGCCATGGTCGGGGAGATGCTCGATTTTGAATCAGGGGTGGTGGGGGAGGTGTTTAATCTGGAAGAGGAAAGCGTTGGGGCGGTGGTCTATGGGGATTTTGCGAAAATAATCGAAGGTTCCCCGGTTCGGTCCACGAACAAGGTGCTTTCTGTGCCGGTGGGAGAGGCCTTGCTGGGCCGGGTCGTAGACGCTCTGTGCGAACCAATCGACGGCGGCGGCCCCATAGAGACGCATCAGCGGCGTCTGGTCGAATTTCCCGCTCCGGGCATCGCCGACCGCGAACCGGTCCGTACTCCCCTGCAGACGGGCCTCAAGAGCGTCGATTCGATGATCCCCATCGGGCGGGGACAGCGCGAATTGATTATCGGCGACCGCAAGACGGGAAAGACCGCCATTGCGCTGGATGCGATCATCAACCAGAAGGGCCAGAACGTGATCTGTATTTATGTGGCCATCGGACAGAAGGAATCGACTGTGGCCGAGGTTGTATCCACTCTTCGCGAGCATGGGGCGATGGACCATACGATTGTCGTCTCGGCGGCCGCCTCCTACAGCGCGGCGATGCAGTTTATCGCTCCCTATGCCGGTACGGCCGTGGCCGAGTATTTTATGTATGAAAAGGGCGCCGATACGCTTTGTGTCTATGACGACCTGAGCAAACACGCCATTGCGTATCGCGAACTGAGCCTTCTGTTGCGGCGCCCCCCGGGACGGGAGGCCTATCCGGGGGATATCTTTTATCTGCACAGCCGGCTTCTGGAGCGCAGCACGAAATTGAACGAGGTGCAGGGCGGGGGCTCTCTGACGGCTCTGCCGATCGTCGAAACGCTGGAAGGACAGGTTTCAGCTTATATCCCCACCAATATCATCTCCATCACGGATGGGCAAATTTATCTTCAGCGCGATTTGTTTCTGGCCGGAGTCCGTCCGGCGATCGATGTGGGCATCAGCGTCAGCCGCGTGGGAGGCGATGCCCAGCGTCCGGCCATGAAGAAAGTCGCCCCCAAGCTGCGTCTGGATCTGGCGGCCTTCCGAGAGATGCAGGATTTCGCGCGGCTTGGAACGGAACTGGACGAGTCGGCCCAGCGGCAGCTCGATCTGGGCTATCGCATGGTCGAGGTGCTCAAACAGAAACAGTTTGCTCCGCTGAGCCTGGGAGAACAGGTAGTCAGTATCCTGGCCGGATCGGCGGGGTGTCTGGATGATATTTCGGTATCCAAGGTCGGGCATTTCATCGATGAGATGATCGAGTGGTTCAAGCTCGAAGCGCCGGAATATATCGACCGGATCAACGAGCAGGGACAACTGGACGATACGCTTCGACAGGAAATTATCGACGCCATCGACGCTTTTAAGATGATTTTTAAATTCTCGTATGGAACGTAAGGGATGGCTGGAACCCGACAAATCCTGCAGCGTCGCTCGGCGGCGCAGAACATCAGCAAGGTCACCGGGACGATGGAGACCATCAGCTCGGTCCGTTACCGGCAGTATTTTCGCCACTGGGTGGGAGGGCTGGATTTTTACAATGCCTTAGCGCAGCTTGCCTATCTCGTCATCACATCGGATCGTCCCATCGAGCATCCCCTGATGGGGACCAATGAAAGCACAACACAGGCCATTTTGGTCACGGGCAGCAATCGGGGCCTGTGCGGGGCATTCAATACGAATCTGTTCAAGCTGGTGGAAGTGCATATCAAAATGGCCAAGCGGTTCGGACGGGAGCTGAAAATCTATACCCATGGACGACGGATCGCGCATATCCTGCGTCAGCGGGGCGTCCGGATCGAACACGAGTGTGACCAGTTTGAAGAGGTTCCCTCGCCTGAACAGCTTAAGGAATTGTCGGATCAATTTACCCGGCAGTTTCTAACCGGACAGATCAGCCGATTGGGTATTGTCTATACGCGGTTTTTCTCGCCGGCCAGCCAGAAGGCGCAAACCCTGACCATCCTGCCAATGGCCGAGCTGGTTGACGATTTGACTACGCGGGCGACTGTCATGTGGCCCTGGAATTTGACCTTTGAAGATTTTATTCTCTCCCCGTCGGTGGAAGAGATTTTCGATGGGTTGGCCACCTTGATGGTGCAAACGGCGATTCAGGGGTGTTTTCTGGAAGGAGCGCTCAGCGAGCACCTCGGGCGGGTTATTTCGATGCGAAACGCCACAGACAATGCCGAGGAAATGATCGAAAACCTGACCAGGGAATACAACCGGGCCCGCCAATCCCAGATCACCACCGAGATGCTGGATATCGTCGGCGGGGCCCTGGCGGTGGAAAAATAAGTAACGATTCAATACAATGAGGCGATCCGAACAGGAATGAATAAAGGCAGAGTCATACAGGTCATCGGCAGCACCTTTGACGCCGAATTTGGCGCAGAGAGTTTACCGGGCATCTATAATGCCCTGGAAGTGCGGGGGGAATTTCAAGAGAAGCCCTTCCTGCTGGTCGGGGAAGTGCAGCAGCACCTGGGCGGGGGGCGTGTGCGGGCGGTGGCGCTGGGCAGTACCTTGGGGATGCGGCGGGGCATGCTTG
Source organism: Sedimentisphaerales bacterium (assembly GCA_016930745.1). Lineage (GTDB taxonomy): Bacteria > Planctomycetota > Phycisphaerae > Sedimentisphaerales > Anaerohalosphaeraceae > JAFGGE01. The sequence continues at coordinate 3,244 of JAFGGE010000156.1, read as the reverse complement.
TCGTGGATTCCGGAGGGCCATTGATGGTTCCAGTCGGTACCGAAATCCTGGGACGGGTGTTTAACCTGCTGGGGCAGCCGGTCGACGGGCACGGCCCGGTCGAGGCGAAGGAAAAGCGTCCGATTCACCGCGCTGCGCCCGAATTTACCGATCTTTCGGCCAAATCCGAGATGTTTGAGACAGGCATAAAGGTAGTCGATCTTCTATGTCCGTTTGTCCGCGGCGGCAAGACGGGTCTTTTTGGAGGCGCCGGAGTCGGAAAAACCGTCATGATCCAGGAACTGATTGCCCGGATCGCCACCGAGCATGGCGGGTATTCGGTCTTTGCCGGTGTCGGGGAGCGCACCCGTGAAGGCAATGACCTGTGGCTTGAGATGCAGCATACCAAGATCGGCGATACGGGCAAAAACGTTCTGGAAAATACCTGTCTCGTATTCGGCCAAATGAACGAGCCGCCCGGCGCCCGGCTTCGCGTGGCCCTGACCGGTCTGACCATGGCCGAATATCTCTGCGAGATGAGCGGTACCGAAACCCTGTTGTTTATCGATAATATCTTCCGATTCAGTCAGGCTGGTGCGGAAGTGTCGGCTATGCTGGGGCGGATTCCCTCGGCCGTGGGATATCAACCCACGTTGGCGTCGGAGATGGGCCAGCTTCAGGAACGCATTGCCTCGACTACTTCCGGTGCGATCACATCCGTTCAGGCGGTGTATGTCCCCGCCGACGATCTGACCGATCCGGCTCCGGCGACGACTTTTACCCATCTGGACTCCTCCGTGGTTCTTTCGCGCGGAATCGCCGAAAAAGGTATCTATCCGGCCATTGATCCATTGGAAAGTTCTTCCCGCATTCTGGATCCCAATATCGTCGGCCAGGAGCATTATGACGTGGCCCAGCAGGTTTTTTTGTATCTTCAACGGTACAGAGATTTGCAGGATATTGTGGCGATCCTGGGAGTGGATGAACTGAGCCGGGAAGATCAGCTTGCCGTGTCCAGGGCCCGTCGGCTGGAGCGGTTCTTCTCCCAGCCGTTCACTGTCACCATGCAGTTTACCGGCATGGAAGGCAAATATGTGCCCATTGCCGAGACGGTGCGCAGCTGCCGGGAGATTTGCGAAGGGAAATGGGACCATCAGCCCGAACATGCCTTCATGTTCATCGGTGTGGTGGAGGAATCGCAAGAGAATATCAGTAAGACCAAACGGTAGGGGGCTCGATTATGGTGGGATTCGGTTCGGCGGTATTCCAGGTGCAACTGCTTACTCCCAAAGGTAAGCTGCTGGATTGCCGCGCCGGTTCGCTGATCCTGCCGGGCCATGACGGACAGATCGGCATCCTTCGAAACCACGCCCCGATCCTGGTCAAGCTGGGTATAGGATTGCTGCGCGTCGAGGAAATCCGCGGCCGGGCGAACGCGTATTTTGTGGTCAATGGCGGATTCGCCCGGGTCAACAATAATCAGGCCGCGGTTCTAGCCTTCGATGTGACGACGTTTGAAGGCATGGAAAAACAGGAAGCCGAAACGATGCTGCAGCGGGCCCGGAGCGTCGTGTATGGAGGCGGATATATCCGTCAAATGGAGGAAATGGATGTTCGGAAAGCGGCGATGATTGTTCGTATGGCCGACTATGCGGCCATCGGCGGTCTTCGGGAGTGACAAAGCCCGGCACGATACCCCGGCTGAATTTTGATTGCAATGGGACCTCGGAAGGGGTAAAATTCGCGGCGAAACGAGGTTGTCGATGGGAAATACGCCCGAACAAAAGGAACAAGGGCCCCGCATTCCGATGAATCTGGTCGTGCGTGAGTTTGTGGAACGTCTGGATGACGAGCACCGGATGCTGGTGATCCTCAAGGCCCAGTTGTACGGCGGTCGCTGGGAGCCGATGCTGGACGATCTCCAAAATCGGCTGGAGGGGAAACCGTATATTTTCAAACTGGCCCATCGAATCAGTGATGATATCGACCGGATTGGCCGTATGCAGGCCTTTGAGGCCGAGCATGGGATCGATCTGGCCGATTTTGTGGAGTTAACCTGAAATCACGGCGAGGTGTCGCGTTTTCTACGAAGGAATATCGGGAAGGTTGCCATGATGCGAAATCCTTTGTTGGCGGTTATGTTGCTGGTGTGTTTCTGCGAAGGCCCTCTTTCCTCCATCCAGGGAAAGGACGTTTCCTCCGGTCTGTTGCTGTCGCGGCCGGTTCTGGTTCAGGCCGGTTTAACGCCCGACTGGCAGATTAAACTGCCCATGCGTTCCGGCGAAACCACGCAAAACATCTTTTTGTTCGGCGAGAACGTGTTCGTCAAGACCAGCAGGAATCACCTTTTCTGTCTCAGTGCCGAAGACGGTTCATTTCGGTTTGGCCTGCCGCTGGCGCCGGAAGGCTTGCCGGTTCCGGAGCCTTTGTATTATGAAGGGAAACTCTATTTTATTGTGGGCCGTGAGCTGAAGGTGCTGGACCCTTCGCAGGGGCAGATCGTTTTTCGTACGATGCTTTCGGCGGTCGGTTCGGCGGTCGTTGGCCCGATTGCCCGCAACGCGGACTTTCTTTATGTGCCCGGAGCCGATAAACGTCTCCATGTCTATTCCGTAGAAAGCCACATTCGGCATTTTTCCGCCACGGCGGACAATGACTCGCAGATTACCTCGGTGATCGCAGACCAGACGCTTGCGGTATTTGCCACCAGTGCGGGAAATGTGGTTTCCATTCTGCCCGATCAAAGTCAGAAACGATGGCAATTCGATACGCTCGGCCCGATCACCGCTCCGTTGGTTCGGGATGGCAATTATGTCTACGCCAGTTCCAGGGACGCCAAATTGTATAAGCTTGACCTGGAAAGAGGACGCCAGCCCTGGTCCACCGGCTACCACGCGCGCGATCCTCTTACGCAGGAGGCGGTGGTAGGACAAGTGGCGGTCTATCAGCCGGCTGGTCGACAGGGAGTTCATGCCGTAGATAAGGAGACGGGACGAGGCCTGTGGACGGTGGATAACGGGATCGGCGTGATCACCGAAAAAGGAGAACATGCCTATGTTTTCGCCTCTCCCGGCCGGTTGGTTGTTATGAACAATTCCACGCGGCGTCGCGTGCTGAGCATCAATGCGCATGCCGTAACCCATTATGCAGTTTCCATGACGGAACCGAGATTGTTCCTGGGAGACGATACAGGTCGGATCCAGCGCATCACGCCGGTCGAAAGCAAATAACCATTGTTACGAATCACCGAGTAGGAGAATGGATG
>JAFGGE010000155.1 GCA_016930745.1 Sedimentisphaerales bacterium | reverse complement strand
GGCCCTGGGTGTTGTCCTTCTGGTTGGGGTGATGGTGTTGTGTTGCCTGGTGGGTACGCAGGAGGTTTCGCTTCGGGGTGTTTTCGCCGGGCCGGGAACAAGCGAGAGGCCCAATCTTGATTATGAAATCGTGGTTCGCATTCGTCTGCCTCGACTGATCCTGGCGGCGGCGATCGGTCTGGCTCTTGCCGCTTCGGGGGCGGTGTTTCAGGCCCTGCTGCGAAATCCGCTGGCCGATCCGTACATCCTGGGCGTTTCCAGCGGAGCCGGGCTTGGCGCGATCATTGCCGTGATGAGCGGGATTCAGTGGGCCGTGTGGTGGGGTTCTCCGGTGGCCTTATTTGCCTTCATCGGGGCGATGGCGACGATCTGCCTGGTCTGGCTGATCGGCAAGGCCGCCGGTCGGGGCAATATGACCTCGCTGCTGCTGGCCGGGGTGGTCGTCAATGCCTTTCTCAGCGCGGTCATCATGTTCCTGATCTCCGTTGCGAAAAGCGATCAATTGCATACGACCATCTTCTGGCTGATGGGCAATCTCAATTCGGCTGCCCTGGAGGAAACGCGAGTCATCTGGCTGACGCTGGGACTGACGATGGCCGGCGTCTTTGTCTTGTTCCTGCTCGGGGCCAAGCTGAACATTATCAGCTTCGGCGACAGCGATGCGCACAGCGTCGGCGTCTCTGTTGTTACCGTGCAGCGCATTGCCTTTGCCGTGGCCGGGCTGATTACGGCCGTGGCGGTCAGCTTCAGCGGATTGATCGGCTTTATCGGCCTGATCGTGCCGCATGCGGTTCGGCTTGTGCTGGGGGCCGATCACCGCCGTCTTATTCCGCTCAGCGCGATCCTGGGCGGCGTTTTTCTGATGGCGGCCGATACGTTCGCCCGGATTATCGTAGCGCCGGCCGAGCTTCCGGTCGGCGTGGTGACCGCTCTGGTCGGCGGTCCGTTTTTCCTGGTTCTGCTGGTTCGATACGCCCGCCGGGGCCATTGGGGTGATTGATGGACATGATTGAGGTTAAAAACGTTTCGTTTCGTTATCCGCCGCAGGAAGTGCTTCGCGATGTAACGTTTCGAATCGCGGCGGGTCAGTTTCTTGCGATTGCCGGACCCAACGGCGCCGGCAAGACCACGCTGCTGCAATTGTTGAGCGGGATGCTCAAACCCACCCGGGGCAGTATCCTTATCGACGGCGAGCCGATGAGCCGGTACAACCCCCGGCGGCTTGCTCATAAAATCGCCGTCGTTCGACAGGATGTGCTGCCCAGTTTTGCGTATTCGGTGTATGAGACGGTGCTGATGGGGCGGACCTGTCACTTTGGACCGATGGGATTTGAAAGCGAGGCGGACCGGCAGGCCGTCCAGGCGGCGATGGAGGCTACCGAGACGACTTGTTTCGCCTCGCGCCGGCTTACCCAGCTTAGCGGAGGTGAAAGACAGCGGGTTTATATCGCCCGCGCCCTGGCCCAGGATACGCCGATTTTGCTGTTGGATGAGCCGACCAGTTTTCTGGATATGCGGCACCAGGTGGCTGTTTTTGATCTGCTCAAAGATCTCCAAAATCGCCGCGGAATCACCATTCTTGTGATTACCCACAATGTAAACCTGGCCGGTCAGTATTGTGACCAAATGCTACTTCTGGGGCCACCCGGACAGTACGAGATCGGCTCTGTTTCTCATATCGTAACGGCCGCCATGATGGAGCGATTCTTCGGCGTCAAGGTCCTTCTGGGGAAGATGGAGAATATCAATTTCCTTATTCCAATTGCACGATCACCTCATAAAACAGCGGAGTAAATTTTTGTAAGTGTTTAATATCAAATAACTTACGGCCGTTTTGTCCCACTGCCACTTTTTTTCGCAAACGGGCTTTTTCGTCTTTGCAATTTTGCCGAAAACGATATACTACACGATTCTATTAGTACCACCGTACGGTGCTGAAACTCCAATGGGTCGTGACAGGGACCAAAAAGGGCACAAGTAGTGGCAAAAAAGACGAAAAAAACAACCAAGAAAAAAACAACCGCGAAAAAGAAGGTGGTCAAAACAGTCAATAAGAAGACCAGGGCGACCGCCGAGCGGACTCCAAAAAAGATGAGCAGCAAGAAGAACATCCGCAAGAAAGCGGAAAGCAAACCTGTGGAAAAGGGGCCCGTTAAACGGCGCATGCAACAGAAGGTCCAGGCTCCGTTGACTCCCGCCGAAATCGAACATTTTCGCCAATTGCTGTTAGAAAAACGCATGGAACTGATCGGAGACGTCAATTCGATCGAATCCGAAGCGTTGAAGACTTCCCGCCTGGATGCGGCCGGAGATCTGTCCAGTATGCCGATTCACATGGCCGATATCGGGACCGATAACTTCGAGCAGGAATTCGCGCTGGGCCTGATGAGCAGCGAACGGAAAATCCTGCAGGAGATTCATGCCGCCCTGCATCGCATTGATAATGGAACCTATGGCGTCTGCGAGGGCACCGGACAACAGATCGGCAAGCTTCGCCTGGAGGCCATTCCCTGGGCCCGCTATTGTCTGGATTACGCCCGCATGGTGGAGCAGGGGATTGTGATGGAAGGGGAAAAGGCGCCCGGTTATCTGAAATGGCACAGCGACGAAGAGGAAGAGGAGGAAGAGTACGACGAGGATTTGGAGTTTATCCACGTCGGGGAGATCGAGGAGGATGCGCCCGAGCACGAAGAACATGAGGAACAGGAGGACCAGGAAGAGCCGGAAGAGCCGGAGGAGGTAGAGCCGGTCGAAGATAGTGGCGACGGTTTTGACTTCGTGGATGAGGACGACGAAGGTGACTAATCGGCGCCCATGCAGGAAACCAGGCCCGGTCTTTTTTGAAGGCGGGCTTTTTTTATGGTCTTCGGTTTTGCACGAGTGGCAGGGGGAATGGAAATGAACGGAAAAAGGAAATGTCCGATATGCGGCGCCATTGTTGTTTCCCCGTCGGATTCTTCAGATTCGATCTTTCTGAAAGAGAGAGGACGATTTTCCCCCTTTTGTTCCCATCGCTGTCGTCTGGTGGATTTGAATGCCTGGCTGGACAGTGATTATCGGATCGTATCCTCCCCCAGTCGGCCGGCGGAAGCGAGCCGTTTGGAAGATCCCGATTTGCCATGACAGGGGGGGGTTTTTTCTGGAAGGCCGTCTCGGATTGGCCGATAATATAGTCGGCTTGCTCCCCGCCGTGGGCATGGCTTGTCGGATGGAAACGGAATGACCCTGGAAGAACAAATCCAGACGCTTTGGGATAATATGGCTTTTGCGCGGTTGTTGCGCACCTGCCGATTGGCCGCTGCGCCCAGCCGAATGCTGTTGGCCCTGCTGGCGGTGCTGACTGTTTCGTTAAGCGGAACGCTGCTGGATATGGTTTCGCAAAGTGTGTATGTGGATCCCCGCTATCCCGTCAAACTTCGGTTATCCGAGTTTACCGGATCCGAGCATCATACCGAACTGGACGCCTTTGTCACGGATCGTCGTCTGCATCGCTATTTTGTCGACAGCCGAATGAAGGTTTTTGAACCGTCGGCCCGGCAAGGGGTGTTTAAGACCCTTTGGGCGTTCGGATCCGCTCGGTTTAATGAGGCGACCTTTTCTCTCCTGGCGCCGGGGGGCGGAGGGGTTCTGGCCCGCCTGTCGAATGTATGGGGCAATTTTTGGCTGTGTATCCTGGCGTTATTCTGGGCGCTGCGATATCATACGTGGTACAGCCTGTTCTTTTTTACCGTCTGGGCGATCGCCTTCTGTTTTATCGGAGGCGCCATTTGTCGAAGCGTGGCTCTGCAGCATTCCCGCCATGAGAAGCCCGGCCTGCTCGAAGTGCTGGGTTTCAGCGGTCGTCGCTTTGGAAGTCTGATCGCCGGCCCGGTCCTCTCGGCTTTGACATTGTTGTTTTTCGCCTTTTTAATATATCTTCTGGGTTTGCTGCTGAACCTTCCCAAGATCGGCGAATTGCTGGTCAGTTTGGGTTTGGGGCTGGCGTTGCTCTTCGGATTGCTTTGTGTTCTGATGTTGATCGGCACAACGGCCGGCGGCAGTTTGATGCTGCCGGTGATCGCCTGTGAAGGTTCGGATGGATTCGATGCGGTAAGCCGCTCGTTGCGATACGTCTTTTCCCAGCCGTGGTGGATGCTGTTTTACACCCTTATCGCCGGGTTGTGCGGGACCGTATCGTATCTTGTGGCTCGTTTTCTGCTGTTTCTTTTGCTGATCATCACCTATGGCATGGTCTATTTGGGCGTTGTCGGAGATCCTCAATCGTTAAGTAAGCTGGACCGTATCTGGCCGCAGCCGACGTTTTACAATTTTCTCAGCCGCGGCCCGGCGCCCGTTGGCTGGACCGAGACGGTGTCGGCGATTCTTGTGCGAATCACGGTATTGCTGGTGATCGGGTTGCTGGCTTCTTTTATGATCAGTTTTTATTTCAGCGCCAGCACGGTAATCTATTCTCTGATGCGCCGCAAGATCGATGGGATCGGTTTGGATCACGTGTATGTCAAACTGGATGACGTGTTTGATTCGGTGGATGCGCCGATCGAGGCGGCCCACGAGGTCCTGTAGGATGATAAAGAAAGACAAGAGTATCCGATGATGGACAGCAAGTCCCCTCCAATCGAGAGTATGAAAATTCGATATCGTCAGGGCGGGCCGTTTGTCGAATGGCTTTTGCGATACCGTCGGCCTGTGATTCTTCTGGCGCATTGCTTGGCGTTCGTGGTGTCGCTGTTTTTCGCCTTTTTGCTGGCGCATCAGATGGAACTGCAGCGTCGCTGGGGAATCTATCCTTTTCCCGTTTTTCTTTTGGTTGCGATCCCGATCAAGCTGGTTGTTTTTGGCTGGTTCCGGCAGTTTCGCGGCTGGTGGCGGTATGTCGGTATTTCCGATCTGGTGGAGATGGCCAAGGCATCATTGGCGGGCGCGATTGTCCTGATGGCATTATGGTATGGATACAGTTTCGGCGTTCCCGATCTATTCAGCGCCTTCGGCGGCATGAAAGTGGAGCGGCGTCTTTCCGTGCTGAACGATAAGGCGGGAATCTATCCGGAAGCGCTTCGCGGCGCGGGCGATGATTCGTATCGTCAGAAGCTGATCGAAGGGATTGAATTCCTTAAAACACAACTCGTGGAACGAAAAAACAATCTCGCCGCAACAAGTCAGGAATCTCTCTACGAATTAACGTTGGAGGCCATGGAAAACAGGATCGCGCTTTGGGAAGAGGCGCTTCGGAATACCAGTGACACCGCCGGCATTGCTTTGTTGACGGAGAAGCTGGAGAATGTTCGTAAAGAAAGGGCCAATCTGCAGGGCTTGATGGATCTTTTAAATGTGAACCGCATTCGTTGGTTTTCCAGGCAAGCCAAGAACGCTCCTGCCGATCAGGCCGAAGCGCGGGAACAGGCGTTTCTCGTCGTCAAAAACCACCAGCGCGCCATCGAAGGCGTGATCATGCTGGATTTGTTCTGCACGATTATGATCCTGGCCGGGATTCGCATGCTGATTCGCATGTACCATGAAGAATTTTTCACCAGTCCGGCCGAGACCCTCAAACGGCTGTTGATTGTCGGCGCCGGCAATGCGGGCGAAGGGCTGTTGCGCGAGATCATGCGGGACAAAGTCAACCGTTTTAATGTGGTGGGTTTCATCGACGACGATCCCGCCAAGCAGGGCATGAACATTCATGGCGTGACGGTTCTGGGCAAAGTGGACGACCTGCCCCGGTTGTGCAAAAAGCACAATATCGACGAAATCGCCATTGCGATGCCCAGCGCCAGCCGCCGACAGCTTCGCCACGTCGTTCAGATCTGCCAGGGCACCAAGCTGCGCTTTCAGACGGTCCCGTCCATCACGGACATTGCCACGGGGAAACTGCGGGTTTCCCAGATACGCGATGTGGACATCAACGATCTGCTTGGCAGAGACGTCGTCGAACTGGATCTGGAAAACATCGAGACGTTTCTTAAAGACAAAACGATTCTGGTGACCGGCGCCGGCGGATCGATCGGTTCGGAGATGTGCCGGCAGGTTTGCCAGTTCCAGCCGAAGTTGCTGCTGCTGGTGGAGCAGGCGGAAAATCCCCTTTTTGAGATCGAGCGCGAGCTGCGCCAACAGTATCCGGATGTCCCTGTGAAAGCGATCGTCCGCAATATCACGGACAAGGAGCGAATAGAACAGATTTTTGCGCATTACGGCATTCATGTCGTGATCCATGCCGCCGCCCATAAGCATGTGCCGCTGATGGAGATCAATCCCGGGGAGGCGATCAAGAACAACATCTTCGGCACGAAGGTTATCGCCGACGCTGCGGATCGATACGGCGTGGGAAACTTCGTCATGATCAGCACGGACAAAGCCGTCAATCCCACCAGTATCATGGGGTCATCCAAGCGGATCGCCGAGATGTATATTCAGGATCTGAACAACACCAGTAAAACGCATTTTGTGACCGTGCGTTTCGGCAATGTCCTGGGCTCCAACGGATCCGTGGTGCCGATTTTCAAAAAACAGATCGCCGCCGGAGGGCCGGTAACCGTTACGCATCCGGAGATGAAGCGATATTTTATGACAATTCCCGAGGCGAGCCAGTTGGTCCTGCAGGCCGCCACGATGGGGCACGGGGGGGAAATTTTCGTCCTGGATATGGGCGAGCCAGTTCCCATCGTCAATCTGGCGCGCGAGCTGATCACCCTGAGCGGATTTCGCCCGGAGGAGGATATCGAGATCGTTTATACCGGCATGAGGCCCGGCGAGAAGCTTTTTGAAGAGTTGTCTATCGAAGGCGAGGATATGGTGCCCACACGGCATCCGAAGATCGGCATCTGGAAAACTATCCCTAAAAATAGAGAGACGCTCATCTCGGAAATCGATGAACTGGTGAAAATTTCAAGCTCTCAGGATTATCAGGCGATCATTAACGGCATCAAACGCCTGGTGCCCGAATATATCGGCAATCCTGAAAACAAGAGTGAAAACGGATAAAAAAGTCCCTCATGGCGTGACGCTTTGAAGGAGTGTTTTCAGTATTGAAAAGAGAATATTCTGTCCTTACAGCTCATCTCCCCGACAGTTGGTAGATTTGGAGACATGAACGTAATGGATTTATCTCTTTGGGGACTCCCGCATTTCTATAAGCGGGCCAGACCGCGAAAGAGATATTGATGAATCGATTTTTTTGATCGGACAATTTTTTATATCAAGAATATGTTAAGCGTTTATTGATTTTGTCTTGCTATGTATACAAGGGTTTTTTACAATCCCACCTATGCGAGCCAAGATTCTGGTTGTGGACGATGAGCAGGATCTGCTGGATCTGCTGGAAATGAGCCTGTCCGCCGAGGGGTACGAGGTCATGACGGCGGCCAGCGGCGCTGCGGCAATAGAGGCCCTCCGACGGCAAAGACCGGACCTGATCCTTCTGGATATCATGCTTGAAGACCGCAGCGGGCTGGAACTGACCGGTCAGATCAAGCACACTCCGGAAACCATGGGGATTCCGATTATTCTGCTAACCGCGAAAGACACCGAAACGGATATTGTGGTTGGTCTGCGCGTCGGAGCGGACGATTACGTGACCAAACCATTCAGTACGCAGGTGCTGGTAGCGAGAATAGAAGCGGTTCTTCGACGAGGCAAGTCGGCCCAGGAGGATGCCGTCGATGTATTGACGGCGGGACCCGTACGAGTGCAGAAGGCTTCCAGGCACGTGACGGTGGAAGGCAGGAATGTGGAGTTGACCGGCGGGGAATATAATATTCTGGTGGCCCTTTTAGAAGCCGGGGGCGCTATTCTGTCGCGCCAAGATCTCAAATGTGCCTTGGGGGACACAGCGACCGGGCAGAAGGAACGGATTATCGACGTACATGTCGCAGCGCTCCGCAAGAAGCTTGGACCCCCGGCACGCCGAATAGTGAAAACCATTCATGGTCTGGGGTATCGGATCAACCGATGAGATCGTCGTACCGGCGGAGTATCACGGCGGCACCAATGGCGCCGGAGAAAGAACCGCTTTCGGTTCTTATTCCACTACAACGACAGAGTTTACGGTCCCCAACTGGTTCCATGCGGTGGAGGGGTTGTCCGGATCTTGCTGCCAGTGTCCGTCGACCAGAAATTTGTATTCATAAGTGCCTTTGGACAAAGGTTTTGTGACAGCGTAAGCGCCGTTTTTCTGTTTCCGCATGATCTCCGGACTCCATTCATTGAAGCTGCCGGCCAATCCAACTTTGGCCACTTTGGAAGCCGGTTGATACATGAATTGGACAGTTCCTTGTTTTCGACCTTTCCGAATCATGGTCAACTCCTTATGCAATCCATTGTTACAACTGGATCTCCCTATTATCGCTGTAAACGGAATAATACAAGAAAGTACGAACCGAGTCAATCCCCGGTTCATGGCGAAAAATCATTCTTTCGCATAGCGGTTTTTGGCAGTTTTTTGCGAACCAGGATGTTAGCAGGGATTTCTTACAAGACAAGAAAGCTCGGTTTCCTTTTGCCTACTGCAGAATAATCCATGGTTCACATAAAATTAACTTGCTTTGATACAGTTTGGGAAAGTAGAATTCCCCGTGTTTCCTGGCAGGGTGTGGCAAGGTTTCGGAGGCCTACGATGAAAAGCGGGATAGTAGTCATTTCGATCGGTTTTCTTTTCCCTCTGGTTCCTTGTTTCTCGGCGCTCTATTATGAAGGAGGCTCCGGCGCGCCGGATAACCCGTATCGCATTCGAACGGTGCAACAGTTTAATACGATAGGGCTCCATCCGGAACATTGGAGGAAGCATTTTACTCTCATGGAAGACCTGGATCTTCTTGCTCTGGCGGATGAGCCGTTCCACCCCATCGGCACCGACGAATGGAACCAGCGTTTTTCCGGTGTGTTTGACGGGAACGGCCATACTCTGTCGAACTTCCGCTTTGCCGCTGAGAATTCCGACCCCGTCGGACTTTTCGTAACGGTGACGGGAACGATCAGAAATCTTACTTTGATCGGTGTGAACGTCCACAATGGAATCGGAAACAGAACCGGTTCCCTGGCGGGTCGACTTCATTTTGGACATCTTGTCAACTGCCATGTTCAGGGGGAAATTGTATCGGGAAGACGAGCGGTTGGCGGACTGATCGGAGAGAACCACGGCGGGGTCGTGACGCATTGTTCTGCCGCCTGCCAGGTCGCGGGCGAACAGGATGTAGGCGGGTTGGTGGGAGATACGCAAGGGGGGATTGTTCACAATTCCTTTGCCTCCGGGCCAGTGATGGCGGCAGGGGATCACAGCGGGGGATTGGCAGGACAAAATTACAGCAGCCTCATCCAAAACTGTTATGCCATAGGCGATGTGGAAGGCAATGACTTCTGCGGGGGTCTGGTAGGGCGCAATTTCTCCGGCTCGGTTGTCAACTGCTATGCTATGGGGGCGGTTGCGGGCAGAATGGAGATCGGAGGGCTGGTGGGAAGAAACCTGGAAAAAGGCGCTATTGTTACCAGTTTTTCGGC
>JAFGGE010000154.1 GCA_016930745.1 Sedimentisphaerales bacterium | reverse complement strand
TTGAATTCCTCATCCAGCATCAGCCGGCTGATCCGGGCCAGGGCCTGAATATGGGGGCCGGTCTGGGTGTTGGGCGAGACCAGCAGGCAGATAATCTTGACGGGCTTGTTGTCGATGCTGTCATACTCGATCGGCGCACCGGCGATGCCTATGGCCATAACCAATTCCCGGACACCGTTACATTTGCCATGGGGGATGGCGATTCCCGAGCCAATGCCCGTGCTGCGGGTCGCTTCGCGGGTCATAACCGCTTCCAGGACCGTATTTTTATCCTGTAAGGCGCCGCTGGTATCAAGTAAATCGATCAATTCCGTGATGGCGCCGTCTTTATCGGTGGCCGCCAGAGGGGCTTTTACACATGTCGGCTGTAAAATTTCCGTTAAAATCATGTTTCCTGCCGTTGTTCAGGGTCAATTTCCAATATTAGACAAAGCCGGTAAAATAGCATTTTGCCTGGACAGATGCAACAGGATTTCGACAGAAATCCGGAAAATCCATTCCGGCGTTCTGCGGTAGAGAATTACATCGCTTTATGAATCATAAAGAAAAAGGTATGCAGCGGACGGCCACACGCCTTGCATAATAGCCTTTCCAGAAGGATGGTTTAACCGGCAACGGCCATTTCCTCCTGCATATGCTGGTGCGATTGGGTGCGTTGCCGTTCGATTTCAGCCCGTTTTCTCCGTTTGATCGTTCGTTTTGGCTTGGGTAATTCCTCCTGTTCGGAACTGGCCTTCAGGACAGCTTCGGCCCCGGTCGAGGCGTATAAATCGGCGCCAATCTCTTCCCAAAGCCCCTCGGCCCGTTCAAAAACCCCGCCGGAGAGCATGATTCGCATATTGGGGAAGGCATTGACATCCCGAATCGAGTCGATCAACTGACGGATTCGGGGGGCATGCGGAGCGGCGATGCCATATAACAACAGTAGATCCGGCCGGAAAGAATGGACGTATTCCATAATATCGTCGTTATTGACACTGCCTCCCAGGAACCGGGTATCCCATCCATCACTCTCGAACAGGTCGGCGGTCATCTGTCCACCCAGTTCGGCATTTTCCTCCGGGACGCTGCAGATTACGACTTTTCGCTGTCGATTTGCCCGTCGCGGCAGTTTGTTCTGCAATTGGTCCACAATCGTCCGGTTGATCCGGCTGGCAAAGGATTCCTGTGCCGAGGTAATTCGATCTTCCTTGAATAAGCGCTCAATTTCGATCATGATTGGCCAGATGATATCCATATAGACCTGGTTGGCGGGAACGCCGCTTTGAAGGGTTTCTTCGATGACCGTCCGGCACATGGACCGATTGCCTTCCAGAAGGGCCTTTAGATATCGTTCGAGTGTGTTTTCTTTAATCATTCCTGCTCCCTGCATCTTCCTATCTTTCCATTATGCTATCTGCATTACACTTTATATGTTAATATGGGTTATTTCAACTTCATCGATAAGAGCATATCGGAGGGACGAAGAAAAAATCTTGAGTGAATATAGAGAATATTATAACGAGAAATAAATATTTTCTAATTTTTCTATATGATCCATTTTAACACATGTTTTTTTCCGCATCGTCCTATAAAATTAATTTTCCCCCCGCGGTGTTAATCCATCATTGGAGTAAAGCTTTATACATGGCGATTTTGGCTGCTTATCGCAGGTTTTAAGCTTCCAATCCTGTGCTTTTTGGTGAAATGGAGGTCTCTGACGGACGATAAACTTGCAGATTGTCCGACCATAGCAGCTCATGGGAACTTACAATGGCCATGATTGAACAAATTGGCGCTGTCAGTATGCAGGGAGTGGAAGACCTGGGGCGTTTTTCCCGGTTCTGTTCCCGAGGATTGGCCTCCTCATTCCGCACCCTGTTCAATCCACGAACCTATCCCCTTATTTGGGCCCAGATGAACGCTATCGGAGTTCGCAGCGTACCGGTGATTATGATTACCGGCGCTTTTGTAGGAATGGTTCTGGCCATCCAGGCGTACGATCAGCTCGCAGGAATGGGGCTGGAAGAGCGGCTGGGCGTTCTGATCAATATTGCCGTAGTCAAAGAGCTTGGTCCTGTACTGGCCGCGGTCATGCTGGCCGGGCGCGTGGGTGGAGCGCTGACGGCCGAACTGGGAACCATGAATGTAACCCAGCAGATTTCGGCGGTCGAAAGCATGGGGGTGGATGCGATTCGATACCTGGTGGCCCCGCGGCTGATGGCCTGCCTGATTTTAACCCCCCTGCTGATCATCTATGCCGATTTCATGGGGATCGCCGGCGGGTACCTGGTCAGCGTCATCCAGCTTAAGATCAACAGCGCCGCCTATATCGACTACAGCGCTCAGTCGGTCGAATTGTGGGACCTTTTAACCGGCGCCCTGAAAGGGATCTTTTTCGGCGGCGCGATGGCGATCATCAGTTGCTACAAGGGTTTTACCTGCCGGGAAGGCGCCCAGGGCGTGGGGCAGGCGTGCACCGAAGCGTTTGTGGGCAGCTTTGTCTGCATTCTGGCGATCAACTTTTTCTACGCCATTCTCATTAAATCGGTCTACGCCACGTTCTGGCCGATCAAGTCCCTGCTGTGACGGAGCCAAGGAGTGCATAAAGAGACATACAAAGACGACGGCATTATCGTGGTGCAGAATGTGGTCAAGCGGTTCCATGGACGTACCGTTCTGGACAATGTCTCTCTGGCCGTCGAGCCGGGTAAAACGACCGTCATCATCGGCAAGAGCGGCTGCGGAAAGACGGTGTTGATGAAACACATGATCGTCCTGGAGCGGCCGACCGAAGGACAGGTCTATTTCAAAGGACAGAGGATCGATCATCTGCACGAACGGGATCTGGCCGAGGTGCGCCGGCATTACGGATTCTGTTTTCAGATGGGGGCGCTGTTCGACAGCCTGACGGTGTATGAGAATATCATCTTCCCGATCCAGCAGAAGCAGAAGATCACCGACTGGAAGACCATGGACGAGCTGGTCAAACAAAAGCTGGCGATGGTGGGCATGGACGGATTTCAGTTTCATT
>JAFGGE010000153.1 GCA_016930745.1 Sedimentisphaerales bacterium | reverse complement strand
CGCTGTTCCATGAACTCCGTGAAAACCCCGGCCTCGAACGCGGCGTGCCACTGGGGCGACATCGCGGAAAACAGCTTTTCCCGCTGTGTCTTTCCCCGCCAGAAGGGAATGATCTTTTCGGCATATACTTTTCGCACGTCCTCGGAGACGATAAAGCTGGTTTTCTCGCGGATGTGCAGGATGCGCAGATCTTCCATGTCGTGACAGCACAGTTCCGGATAGGTCGGCGTGGCCTTGGGCGCCGGCCCTCGCTCGCCGACGATCAGCTCGCCGTCGTTAATGCAAATCGTCTTATTCTCCATCAGATGCCGGAAGGCCAGCGCCCTGGTCATCACAACCGACTCGCGCATCGGGATATCCGACTGATAAAATTGGGTGATCAACTCGGCCCGCTCCGTGGAAATATAGGGCCGGATGGAAACACTCTGTTCCCGCAGCCTGCGTACACGTTCGTTCATACCATTACCCGCCTATCGTCACTTTCAAATCATACTGTTGCAGTATTTTTACCAGTTCATTCAAATCATTATCCGTCGGCGTCTCGGCGCCGATCAAGTGAAATTCCCCGGTCAAACGCCTCGCTTTTTCGATTCCGCCGCGATTATACGGCAGCAGATCCACTCGCTCTACCCGGCCCAGTCCGGCCAAAAACCGCCCCGCCGCCCGGATAGTATCGGTGTCGTCGTTAACGCCCGGGATCACAGGAATACGGATAAACATTCTCGCGCCATCTGCCGCCAACCGCCTGATATTATCCAGAATCTGCTCGTTTTGTACGCCGGTCAAGGCCTTATGTTTGGCCGAATCCATGTGTTTAATATCGCACAGCATTAAATCGCATGCCTGGGCGATTTCGGCCAGCAGGTCCGGATCCGTCTGACAGCTCGTATCGACAGCCGTATGGATTTGCCGTTTTCTACAGGCCGACAGCAGTTCCAGCAGAAATGGCGCCTGCATCAAAGGCTCCCCGCCGGAAAACGTCGCCCCCCCGCCGGACTGATCATAAAAAATCACATCCTTCTCGATCTCGGCCAGAACTTCCCCGACAGACATCTCCCTGCCGATAATCTCCCGCGCCCCGCCGGGGCAGACCTCCAGACACTGCCGGCAGAGGCGGCATTTCTCGATGTCGGTTATCAGCTTTTCGCCATTCGACGATATCGCCCCGCTGGGGCATCGGTCAATACACCGCCCACAGAGAACACACCGGGAAGGTCGCCAGACGGATTCGGGCCCGCTCCGCCAGCTTTCGGGATTGTGGCACCAGCGGCACTGAAGGGGGCAGCCCTTGAAAAAAACGGTCGTGCGAATTCCCGGCCCATCGTGAATCGCATACCGTTTGATATCAAAAATCACACCCGTTCGGTTTGTATTCGATTGTACCTGCCCTGTCGTCATCCGTCGAACCACCCCGTCGTATCTTGTATCGGACGAAAACACTGCAGTATACCAAATCGGGGCGTAAAAAACAATTGGTTCCGATCAATCACGCTCAAATAGCAGGTTGTGTAAAGAGCCGGATTCGGAAAAATCGGGACAGATCAGATGGGCCCCCGCTTTGATCAGGCGAGTACGTTTTTCCGGATGGAGACCGTGGCGGCGGATCTCATCGCTGGCGATTCCGACGGCCAGCCCCCCTGCCCGACGACATGGACGCAGCTCGACAGGGCCATCCCCGAACACCACCAACTCCGAGCCGCCGAGCTGGTTGTCGTGCAGGATCGACTCGATGACCAGCTTTTTGGAGTCCCTGGCAACATCTCCCACCGAACCATAGATGCCCCCGTCAAACAGATCGGCATACCCCAGCACTTTGGCTTCCTCGACCACATCGGCATGATCGGTCCCGCTGGCCAGATACAAACGGACGCCTCGTTCGCGAAGCGTATGCAGAAAGGCAACCGCCCCTTTGATCGTAAAATCCATTACATCGAGCTGTCCTTTTTTCAGCTTGTCGATCCGACGCCGGACCATCTGCATAAGGGCTTCATTGAAAATCTGCTTATATCCCGGCGCATCCAGAATCTGATCGGCGGGAACTATCCCCAGTTCACGGACCAACTCCACCAAAGCCTGCATCTGTACGATCGTCTGAATGCCGGTCGATTTGTCGATGTAATCCCGCACGCGGTTTCGCACTTTATGATAGAGTGTTTCGTCGGCGCGTTCATAGACATCGCCGAGAATGGCGCGGATCATCACCGGCTCCATGATGGCTTCCCAGCCCTGTCGCAGGGTGCTGATCGTTCCGTCGTGATCGAACAAGGCGTGTTTTATCCGGCCGATCGGCATCGATTCCAGGTTGCAGCACAGCTCGATTTCCGTGTCAGTCACATAGCGGGCCTGACGGATGTCTTCGGCCAGTTCCGGCTGGTAGATATAGTCGGCGTTTTCGCCGATCACCAGTATCTCCTTCGGACTGGCAGTTCCGGTCTGGAAGAGCTTTTGCACGGTGACCGCCGCGGCCAGATTGGCAAACCGCGCGGCATTGGGCGGATCAATCCCGGCCCCCAGACACAATGCCAGAGCGCTGAGGGTCGTATCGCCGGCGCCGACCGGATCCAGTTTTTTCAGCAATTGAACGCCGGGCGCATGATGGATACCCTCCCGATCGACCGTCAGAATCCCCCTGGGGCCCCGCGTGATAAACAATGGCTTGCGCGACTGGTCGTACAACTGCCGTGCGTATCCCTGCACATCGGCCAGGGTGATGACGTCATCCTTGCCTGCATCCACTCTGCACAGGCGGGCCGCCTCAATATCGTTGGCCTTGCGATATACGTTACGGAATCGCTTGCCGTAATGACGCGAATCGAACAATACGATTTTATCCTGGAACTCCACAAACAGGGCGTTGGCCTTTTCGATAAACGAATCATTCGGGATACTGCCGGGGACCTGCTGGTTGAAAATGACGACGTCGCTGCTTGCCAGGGCGCTGCGCAATCCCACCAGCAACAGCCGATCCGTCTCCGGAGACCGCCCATTGACAAAGCCGAAATCGATCCGCGGCTGTTCCTGATCCTGCACGTATCGTTTTACAAACGTATAAGTGAGAAAGGATTCCTGCTGAACGAGAAGGTATTCGGTATTGACGCCGAGCTGTTCCAATTGCATCATCAGTTCCCGGCCAAAGATGTCGTCGCCCACAACGCCGATGACACGAATCTCGGCCGGCTGCAATACCGACAGATTGTGGACAATGTTGGACGCCCCTCCCAGCGAATAATAATGCCGATCCACCGCCTCGGCCCGTAATCCTGTCTCGACCGACACTTCCGAACCGTCTGGATTCATGATCCAGTACGCATCGAGACAAAAATCGCCGTAGACCGTAACCTTTACGCCGCGGATCCGATTCAGGATGGATTTGATCTGTTGGGGTTCCATGGTTTCTCTGCATTCTCCTTCCCCGATCCCAAGATATATCTGTACAGAAGCGGCAAAGTTTGTTTCTGATCTCCGCATAGATAATATCCCCGCCCATCGAATGCTTTGGGGATACGCGTCACAATGCTTTTCTGGTCCCGGAAATAGTAACCCGGCGTTTGTTCGTCGGTCATTTGCTCGGGATCATGGGGGCGCAGGTCGAAATCGGCGGTAACCAGGCCGGCCGGCGCCCGGCCGACATTGGCCGCCATGCTGACAGCCTTGAGCAGCACCTCCGGACCGGTGACGGCGCTGCCGATATTCAAAACCACCCCCCCCTGCCGCAATTGAGCGACCTGCTCGACAAAAATCAGAAAATCCCGGCCGCTGCATCCCCCCTTGGCCCGTCCGTCAAACGAGGCATGCTGATCGATCACATCCGTTCCGATCCCCGCGTGCACGGTACAAGGGATGTTCTCCCGATAACAGGCCGCCAGCAGACTGGCTTGCGGATGCTGAAATCGGATGGTTTTTTTCCCGTTCTCGATCTTCCCGGAGACTTCACGGCAAAAGGATTCATCGCATATCATCCTGCCCAGGGATTCGCCATAACCAAGCTGGTGCTGATCGCCGACGAGCAACGCCGTGTTGATATAAGAAAATTCACGCGCCATCCCGAACTGGCCCTCCTGCAAGGCCTTCGGTACGTCCTCGCTGGTCTGTCCGATCAGGGCCAGCTCAAAGTCATGGATCGCCGTGGCGCCGTTACCGGCAATGAGAGTAATTACCCCCCTGCCGACCAGATCGATCAGAATCGGTCCGAGGCCGTTTTTAATCGCATGCGCTCCGACTAATGCCATCACCGGCTTATTCCCCGCTCGCGCATTTTGTACCGCCTCAGCCACGTTTTGGATCGCGCCCAGCACAGATTCACAGACACTGTAATCCTGTGCCCGAATCGCCTCCGGGCAAATCAGGTCTTCCAGGGTTACCTTATTGCGGCGCTGTACGACCGGATAGGTGCAAACCCCGGATGGATCGAATATCGGATATCGCCCTTTGTATTCCATAAACATTCACTTATTCGTAATGCAAATATGACTTACAATCTCTTTTTTACAAACGCTCGTCCTGATGCAGACTTAAGATATTTCTCAAAAGCCATCGCTCTTTGATGATCCGTAAATATAACCGCCGTCTTAAGAATCCATGGAGTGAATTTGGCAGTATATTGACATTCCCCTCCGTTATGCGCCCGGATCCGCGCTTGTAAATCTTCTGTAAAACCGGTGTAATATCTCTCGGGATCTTTCCTTGATTGGAGAATGTAAACATAAAAATATTTCATAAAACTGAATAGCATATGGCTTGCCGAGTCGCAGCTCGGAGGATTTTTTTATCGATCAGACATCGTCCGTCTTCACTTTCGTTACGACGCGACAGTCATCGCTCATCACTAATGCTCCGAGCGAAGACTGGAGCCGGCGGGAATCGAACCCGCATCCCCGCGATGCGACCGCGGTGTACTCCCATTATACGACGGCCCCGTTGGGTACGAGATGGGTATTATACCCCCCTGCCCGAACAGATCAATCTTCTTTTGGCGGATCGCTCATAAAAAATGAGTTTTCCGCCGTAAAACGCCATTTTTCATAGGACACAATCCTCTCCAGCGGCTCCCGGGTCGTTGGTTTCTTCCGGTCGGCAGGATATCCCAGCGTCATCAATTCAATAACGGCGATATGGTCCGGAATATCCAGGATCGCTCGAACCTTGTCCGGATAAAACGAGCCGACCCAGCAGGTCGCCAGGCCCTCGGCCGTCGCCTGCAGGGCGATATGCTCCAGAGCAATCGAAACATCGATCGGTCCGACCGCCTGTCCGCACCGCATAATATGGTCGCTACTGCTGCATGCGGCGATAATCACCGGGGCCTGGCCCACGAATTTCTGGTTGTTGGCGGCTTCGCACAATTTTACACGCAGGGCCTTGTCCGTAACGACCACAAATCGCCAATCCTGAAAATTCCGTGCCGACGGCGCCAACCGGGCCGCTTCCAGAATCTTGCTTAGCATTTCCGGCTCCACCGGCTTATCCAGATAGTCCCGACAGGAATACCTCCTCCGGATCGCCTCGTAAACATCCATAGCATCTCTCCGGTATAGTCCTTTGTTATAGAGTTCTTTATCCCGCAAGAAAATAGTACAGGCAAATCAGTGGAATAGAAATACTCTTTTGCTATTCGATTCGCCAGTGTATAGTATTACACTGATGTGAATTAAAAATCGATCTTACGTTGTTCGGAGGTACCGTCTCAATGACGCAAAGTAAGGTTGCCTTTATCCGGATTTTTATGGCGGTTGTTTTTTTGCCCCTCTTCTCGTCCTTTGCACAACCCCTTGTCACCCCTGCCCAGGACAACATCACCCTGGAAAAATCCGTAGTAATGATTCGCGCCGTTGCCCAGGAATTCGATTATGTCACCCCATGGAAACAGCGGCCGATGAACCAGGGCCTGGGATCGGGCTTTATTATTGAAGGGAGCCGAATCCTTACGAACGCCCATAATGTGGCAAACGCCAAATATGTCGAAGTCAAGAAGCAAAACCTGCCCAAACGGTATCCGGCGATTATCATGTACGTGGGACATGACTGTGATCTGGCTTTGCTTACCGTACTGGACAAGTCTTTTTTTGAGGGTGCTATCCCACTGGATCTGGGAGGGCTTCCGGAGGTCAATTCCACCGTTCAGACCTATGGATTCCCCGTCGGAGGACAGCAGGTATCGATTACGGAAGGCGTTGTAAGTCGTGTACAAACAGGCACTTATAGTCACTCGCAGGCCGATTCCCACCTGGTGATCCAGACTGATGCCGCCATTAATCCGGGCAACAGCGGCGGACCGGTTGTGCAGGATGGAAAAGTGGTCGGCGTAGCCTTTCAGGGCCTTCGAGAGGCCGATAATATCGGCTACATGATCCCTACAACTGTAATTCGTCATTTCCTTGAAGACGTGCAAGACCGTCAATATGACAGTTTTGGTTCGCTGGGATTTAGTTTTTTCGCCGGTTTGCATAATGAAAGCTACGTCCGCTACCTCAATATCCCTGAAGGTATAGAAGGAATTGTGGTCTTAAATACGCTGATGCACAGTTCGGTCGAAGGCGTTCTTCAGCGAGAGGATGTTATTACGAAAATTGACGATTATAATATTGATAATGACGGTATGATCCGGATTGACGGGCGTTTTCTCCATATGTCCGAGATCGTGGAACGCAAGCAGATCGGGGATACCGTAAAGCTTGTCTTCTATAGGAATGGCCAAGAAAATGCCGCCGACGTGAGGATCGCCTTAAACCGGCCTATTCTGGATTACGCAAGACAATTTGACCAGCAACCCCGTTATGTGGTCTTCGCAGGGCTGACTTTCGTCCCGGTTACCCGCAATTATCTGGAAGTATGGGGACGCAATTGGGTCAGCGATATCCCCCCCTTTCTTCGCTATCTCTTTTCCGACTCGATCTATCTGAATAAGGATCCCGAACGGAAAGAGTATATTGTTCTTTCGGAAATCCTGCCGGATGAGGTTAATGTCTATGCCGAGGGGTTTAAGGACAGTGTCATTGAGACCGTCAATGGAAAAAAAATCCGGACCTTGAGCGACCTCGTGGAAGCCTTTCAACAGGATACCAACGGATTCTGCATTCTGGAATTCGCGGATTCGGAAATGCCTTTGGTTCTGAATGCCGAGGCAGCAAAGCAACGGCACTCCTTGATTTTAGAAAAATATCAAGTGCCGGCAGAACGTAATTTAGAGGGAAAGCCCTGATGGAACGAAACATCTTTTTTACAATTGGTGTTACCGTATCTATTCTGTTTCTGAATGGTTGTACAGAATCGATCGTGTCTCCCCCTGCCGATGAAATCAGCACAGAAAAAGGCGATTGGCTGCAAAATTCTCTTGTTTATGTCGAGGTAACTGCCTACGCATATGAGCAGTTCCAGCCCTGGAAAACGCCCGATTTAACAACAAGATCGGGTTTTGGAACCGCCACAGGCCCCTACGAAATCCTGACTACGGCGTGGAATGTCTCGGATGCCGCTTTTGTTAAGCTGCGGCGGCATGGGAAAAATGAATTCCTCACCGCGAATGTAGAGGTGGTCGATTACGAAAGTAATCTTTGCCTCCTGACAGTCGATCCAAATTCTGCCGGCGGGCCGTTCGTTCCTGTAGAATTTCACAATATTTACAATGATGGAGCGGACTTGATGTCGTATTGGCTCTCTGATGATGGACAGGTTAAAACCGGTCGTGGATATCTTGATCGTGCCGAAGTCCTGCCATCGACAGTATCTTATACCCGCTTTTTGAACTGGATTGCAGGAAATACCGGTAAGTCCAGTGGCCGCGGTAGGTTATACACACTGGGAGAAACCGCGATCGGGATCGCCTGCTGGGCCAATACAGAAAATGGAGAAACCGGTTTGATCCCCTCGGAAACGATCAATTCCTTCCTGTTGGACGCTCGTGAAGGCGAATATGTGGGTTTTGCCGCCGAAGGTTTTGAATGCAACGTCCTTAGAAATCCTGACTTACGCCGTTTTTTGAAAATTCCTCCGGAAATGAGTAACGGTATTTATGTCAGGAAGGTCTATACACTCGGTACCGGCAGTCAGGAATTACATATCGACGATGTCATTCTCAGTATTGATGGCATGGAAATCGATGCTACAGGTCAGTTTAAGCATGATGTTTATGGCCAAATAGCCTACCATCATCTGTTTTCCATGCATCGTTCCGGAGATCGTATCCCGGTCACCGTTTGGCGCAATGGACAACGACTTGACCTGGACCTGAAGGCCGTCAATTTTGACGCATCCGAGATGCTAATTCCCTATTATGAATACGATATTTCTCCTGAGTATATTGTAACCGGCGGGTATATTTTTCAAAAATTGACCAAGAATTACCTTTCTATGTGGGGCGATGATTGGTCAGGAAAAGTACCACCTCACTTATATCACTATTATCGTCAAGCCATGTTCATTCCAACGAATGAACGAAAAGATATTGTTCTTTTGAGTTACGTATTTCCTCATCAAATTAATCTTGGTTACCATTCTCTCGGTCGTCTTGTTGTCAAAGAGTGCAACGGAATACCAATCACACGACTGTCTGATATTCTTGTCGCTATGGAAACGTCCTCCCAAGAATCATTTCATACTTTCACCTTTGAGCAGGATTATCCGACCGTGGTCATCCCTAAGGATCAACTGGAGCTTGCCAACACGCAAATCTCCGCTTTGTATGGTATCGAACGCTTATCCCGTATCCATAACACAGATTGACTTCTAAGTCTTTATTACTGTCTAATATAGATGCTGTATATCATATTATATTTGTTGCTTTGATTCGTTTTTCATCATAAAGATACCCACGCAATTTAACTCACAAACTTTTAGTACCCCGACTAATTCCACATATTTCTTCCTGATGACTTTACATAGATGTTTCACGTGAAACACAGCGCTATCGAATTCTAACTTTATAAGAAAAGTCATTATTATACTTAGAACTATTCTTGTGTTTCACGTGAAACGTCAAAGAAAATTGTGGCATTTTTCCGATAAGCATGGTAAAGGAGTACTCGATAATCATTTATGGCATTATTTTTAAGGTGTTCATGTTATGATGAAAAAGGAAAAACGTCCTCATCTAGGCAGGGGGCTGGAATCTCTCCTTGGTCCTATTTGCGATTTATCTCCCGTAGATGGAGATGATATGGTTAGATCGGAATCCGTTTTCATCGAAGACATGGAATTACAAGCCTCTTGTTTTGAATTGTCTGTTGAGGACCTTATTCCAAATCCGTACCAGCCGCGAGTGACATGGAATCCAGAGGAATTGTCCGATCTATCCAAGTCAATCCAGTTAAACGGCGTAATTCAACCGATTCTTGTCAGAAAGCGGAGTAAAGGGTACGAAATCATTGCCGGTGAACGCAGATTCAGAGCCGCCAAAGAAGCCGGACTTTCAAAAGTTCCTGTAATTGTTCGTCAGGCTAATGATGAACAGATGCTGGAATTGGCTTTGATTGAAAATATCCACCGGACTGATTTGAATCCTATCGAGAGGGCATTCGCCTATAAAAATTATCTCGAAACCTTTTCTGTCACTCAGACCGAAGCAGCAGACCGTCTCGGTGAAGACCGCACGGTCATCTCAAATCATATTCGTCTGCTTGAGTTACCTTCCGATGTTAAGCAAATGCTAATCGAAGGGAAACTATCCATGGGACATGCGAGGGCCATACTTTCACTTCCATCTGATGAACTTCGCAAAAAGTTAGCTAATCGTGCAATGGCAGGGCGTCTTAGTGTCCGAGAAGTAGAAAGAATCGTCCGTCTTACTCTGGCCGGTTCTCAAATGGAACAAAAGAATATACAAAAAGACCCTAATATAACAGATCTGGAGAGACAATTACAGGAAACCCTTGGCACACGCGTTCAAATACTAACCCGTAAAAGGAGTCAGAAAGGACGCATTATTATCGACTTCTATTCTCTTGACGATTTTGACCGATTAACCCGTCGAATGGGTCTCGCAGAAACCGAAAGTGTCTGATAAATTCATGCAGCGTATCCGATCGTCCTGTAATGAAGGAGTATCACAATGTCTCTGCGAACTTTTCTGATCGTCGTATTCTTTTTTATCGTACCGATCTTGGCTGCAGGTCATATTTCTATCCCTGAGAATCCTTTACAATCTCTCCGGAAAGACCATCCGCGTTTACTGTTGCATGATGAGCGATTATCCGAATTACAGTCGTTATCAGAAAGGGATCCCTTTCTTCAACGATTGATCCAGGATGTTCTAACACGCGCCGATTCGTATATAAGCCGAGATCCTGTCGTCTATAAAGTGATTGGCCCAAGGCTTTTAAGCGTCAGCAGGGAATGTCTGAATCGCGTAATGACATGTTCCCTGGCATATCGCTGGACAAAGGAAAAAAAATACGCCGATTCCGCAATCATTAACATACTGGCCGCGTGCCGCTTCAAGGACTGGAATCCGTCCCATTATCTCGATACGGCCGAGATGAGCAACGCCGTCGGAATCGGTTACGACTGGCTGTATCATTATATGGATGAAACAACCCGTCAGGAAATCAGAGCGGGCCTGATTAAACATGGATTGGAAGAAGGATTTAAATGTTACACAGGCCAAGTAGGGGGGCGCAATCACTGGTTTGTAAGCAGCGAGCATAACTGGAATCAGGTCTGCAATGGAGGAATGATTGTCGGAGAATTGGCGATAGCCGATACCGATCCGCAATACGCACAGGTCATTATGGTAGGGGGGCGAAAAACCATTATGCGATAAAGCCTGTTATCCGAAAATATGACGGCTAAGGCGATTTTGTGCCGCCTTTTTTTGTTATTATCAAAGTACCTGAATCAGCATTGGAAAAGAAATCTATGCGAAAAGACGCCGAACAGTTTCTCAAGGAATTGCTGGAAACACCCAGTCCCTCCGGATATGAACAGCCTGCCGCGAAAGTATTTCGCGCGCGAATCAAAGACCATGTGGATAACCTGATCACAGACGTTCACGGCAACACGATGGGCGTCCTTAATCCGACGGCGCCCTTCAAGTTCATGTTGGCCGGACATATCGACGAGATCGGTTTGATCATTACCCACATTGACGAGAAAGGATTTCTTTATACCGCCCAGATCGGCGGCATGGATCCCGCTCTGCTGGTCGGCCAGCGCGTTAAGATCATGGGCAAATCCGGCCCTGTCTTCGGCGTCATCGGACGGAAAGCGATCCATCAGATGAAACCGGATGAACGTAAAAAGAACGTCGAGATGGAAAATATCTGGGTTGATATCGGCGCTGATTCGAAGAAAGAGGCCCAGAAACTGATCTCGGTAGGCGATGCTCTTGTCGTGGATGTCGAGTGTCGCCGCTTGGGCAAGGACAAGATCGTCTCCCGCGCCATGGACGACAAGGCCGGCGCGTTTATCGTCGCCGAGGTTCTGCGGGCATTGTCCAAACGAAAACTCAATATCTCCGTAATCGGCGTAGCGACCGTCCAGGAGGAGATTGGACTGCGCGGCGCGATCACTTCGTCCTATTCGGTTCATCCGGATGCAGGGATTGCGATTGACGTGGGATTTGCCTCCGATCATCCCGAAACCGATCCCAAGCAACTAGGCGAGGTCAAACTCGGTAAAGGTCCCAACCTGCATCGCGGGGCCAATATCAATCCGGTACTGGAGGAGGAGCTGGAAAAGTGCGCCAAACGCCTGAAAATCCCCGTGCAGATCAGCGCGATCCCACGGGGCAGCGGCACGGACGCCAATGCGATGCAACTGTCGCGCGGCGGAGCGGCAACCGCGCTGGTCAGCATCCCCGACCGGTATATGCATACGCCGGTGGAAGTGCTTTCCATCAAAGACCTGGATGCGATTCTCTCGCTGCTGGTGGAGTTTCTCAGCACGCATCCGGCCAAACGAGATTATCGTCCGTAACCTATGGACCTTGAAAAAAGACACATCATTCAAATTTCCTGCGGACTGGGTTTGACGCCTTGGCTGGAACAGGAACTGACGGATCTGGGCTATGCCCTTCGTCTTACGCATGATACCGGCGTTGAAATCGAGGGCGGCCTGAACGATGTCATGCGACTGAACCTGCATCTTCGCACAGCAAACAACGTCATGCTGCTGATCAAATCGTTTCCCTGCCGGTCCCCGCAACAACTGTACGAAGAGGTATATAATTTCGGCTGGGAGCAGATCGTCGACAAAAACGGCTATATCAGTGTTGTCAGCCGGGTGGATACGCCCAGCATTAATAACACGATGTTTGCCAACCTGAAGGTCAAAGACGCCATTGTCGATCGGCTCCTGGAAAAAACCGGCACGCGGCCTGATTCCGGTAAAGAACGAATAGGGCTGCTTTTCCATTTGTACTGGAAACAGGACAAAGCCTGGCTGTATTTGAACACATCCGGTCAGAAATTATCCGACCGCGGGTATCGAAAGATGCCCCACAGCGCTCCGATGCGTGAATCGCTGGCCGCGGCCGTACTTCTGGCGACGAAATACGATGGATCCGTCCCCTTGGTAAATCCCATGTGCGGCAGCGGAACCCTGGCCATTGAGGCCGCCTTGATCGCTACACACAAGGCGCCGGGACTGTTGCGCAGCCGTTATGCTTTTCTTGAAATGAAGGAATACGACGCCGCATTATGGAAATCCATGCGGACCGAGGCGCTGAACGACAGCCGACGATATGCCAAAACGCATAAACCCAGGCCGATCGTGGCGACCGACCGCGATCCAAAGGCGATCCAGGCGGCCCGAAAGAACGCCCAGACCGCCGGCGTCGAATCCTGGATCGAGTTTCATGTCTGCGATTTTGCTGATACGGCGATCCCAGAAGAGCCGGGGATTATCCTCATGAATCCGGAATACGGGCAGCGGCTCGGGCAGATCAGGGCCCTGGAAGAGACCTACGGCAGGATCGGCGATTTCTTCAAACAGCGATGCGGCGGCTGGAAAGGTTCTATCTTTACGGGCAACCTGGACTTGGCCAAGAAGGTAGGATTGCGGACAAAAAGGCGTATCCCGTTTTTCAATGCGGACATCGAGTGCCGTTTGCTGGAGTACGAAATGTATGCGGGTTCGAGAAAGGCGCCGCCGGCAGGGGGGTAGAAGCATCCGCGGATTTCGACAGATACTCCTGCAAAAACCATCCCAGTATCTTGACGAAAGGCTATCTTTCCGTAATACTGTGTCTTTCCGGGCGGTTAGCTCAGTTGGCTAGAGCGCCTGCCTTACAAGCAGGAAGTCGGGGGTTCAAGTCCCTCACCGCCCAGTTAGAAATCCTCGTTTTTTACAATGAAAATGGGGATTTTTCTCTTTTTCCTCCCTCCATTATTCCCACAATAGAGCCTCCAGCGGCGATCCAGCGGACAGTTTATTCTTGTTCTATGTGCTCAGTGAGTGCTCATTTTGTTGGAAAAGAGCAAGATGGGGGAATGGATTGGAAAGAATTTGCAGTGAATAGGTTGAATGGAATCAGGGGGAACTATTTCCATGAAATTTCTTGGGGAAAAAGGTGTCCTGCATTCCTAATAGGCTTTTCCAGGGAGAGGAATCCCCATCACCTTCTCCAGCCCCTCTACCGCCCGTTTCTTGTTCTCATCCACACTCTGCACATAGTACTTCATGGTGGTGGAAATGGAACT
>JAFGGE010000152.1 GCA_016930745.1 Sedimentisphaerales bacterium | reverse complement strand
TCCATGGCGGCCGCCACCGTGCCGGAATAGTACACATGTACGCCCAGATTGGCGCCGTAGTTAATCCCCGACACGACCAGATCAACCGGCTCCTGTTCCTCGTCCAACAACTCGTTCAAAGCCAGTTTGACGCAATCGGCCGGGGTGCCGTCGATGCTGAAGCCCGAAAAGGCCCCCAGAATATCGACCAACTCGCATCCCACCGGCTCCAGCGAGATACGGTGGCTGGCGGCTGACTGCACATCGGAAGGCGCAGCAACCGTTACCTGACCCAGTTTGACCAGTTCCTGATATACCGCCGCCAGACCCGGGGCGAATATCCCATCATCATTGGTTAGCAGGATATGCATCATTATACTCTACGTTTTTTCAACCCTTTTGCGGCAGAGTCTACCGGGTATGCCGCAAGGTGTCAATTGACGCCTTATGATTATCCTGTATAATTTTACCCATGGAACGATTTGATCCAGTCAACGCGGAAGCACTGCCGATCATGGACTGCCGACAGGTGCGCGATTTTGATTCCTGGGCGATTCAAACGATGGGCATTCCCGGCGTGGTCCTGATGGAAAATGCCGGCAGGGCAGCGGCCGAATGGATCATCGAACGATTGGGGGGAAGAAAGAACTCCCTTGTCGCCATTTTTTGTGGAATCGGAAACAATGGAGGAGATGGATTCGTCATCGCACGGCATCTGGCCAATGTCGGGATGGAGGTCCGCATCTTCATTTGCGGCGACAGCAGCCGTATCAAAGGGGATGCACGGATTAACCTGGACATTATTCGGCGTATAGGGCTTTGGGTTCAGGAACTGGATGTAATCGATTCCGCCCGGATGGATCAGGTTGTAAAGAAAGAATCGTATGCCCTGATCGTAGATGCGCTCTTCGGCACAGGACTGACGGGGCCGGTTCGAAACGGGTACGACCGTTTGATCGAGGCGTTGAATGCCCAGGCGGCGCCCATTGTATCTGTGGATATCCCCTCCGGGCTGGATTGCGATACCGGCCAACCGCTGGGAGCGGCCATCCGAGCCGAATCCACGGTTACTTTTGTTGCCGTCAAAAAGGGATTTGCTTCAAATCCGGATTCTTTGCAATTTACAGGCCGAATCGGAGTTGCCTCCATCGGCATTGCACCAGATTGGAAAAAATAAAAACGCCATGTCCTCTCTTTTCAGGACATGGCGATGTTGGAATGATCTCTACTATCATTAAAAAGGCGTGCTCTTGGCCGCCAGGGATTCGTATCCGATCAGATGCATAAACCGGCTCTGGTTCAGGACGGGCACGCTGAGCCGTTCGGCGCGGGCCATGATCTCCTGATAATTTTTCGAACGATCCAGCGATTCCTGATATTGTCGGGCCAGGGAGGGATTGGCGTCCATTTCCTCCGGTGTCGGTTCGGCCATCGGAACGGGCGTTTGTCCGACAATCAAAAAGTTGGTATTGATGGTTACCTCATCGACAAGCTGTCCGCCCCACCGTTCGATCAGTTCCTTAACCCGGAGAATGCCGTCTTTTTCAACCGTTCCATCCCGATTGAAATCAAAATCCCCGATGACCATGAATTGATTGCTGGTCTGGCTGTCCCAGACGAGATTGGCGACCACATCTTCGGGCACAATCGGATTGTTCTTCATGGAGCGGTTGATCCGGGCAATGGAGACCTTGTTGCTTACATCGAAGACCTCGATTTCGGCCTTTCCTTTGCCGTCCTCCGGCAGAGGGGCGTTGCGATCATATACGCCGAACGTCAGTCCTACATAGACATGGTCGTCTGAGCCGATATTCAGATACACCACACCCATCTTGTCGTCGATCCGCACAATCTTGGCATCCGGTTTGAGAGCGGCTACTTCCTTGTTGTACTTGAGCCATTCGTTCAGTTTTCCCAGCGCTTCCTGCAGTTGCTTTTCGGTATCGTCCAGTTGTGCCTGCATGGCCTGGAGCTGGGCGTTTTTTTCGCTGATTTGCGTCCGGGCCTCTTCCAGCCGATCCATCACATTTTGCACCTGCTCTTCCCTGGATCGCTCCATCAGGGCTTCTAATTCGTCATATTTGGCCTGGACATCGATAGCCTTCTGTTCGGCCTGCGTCTTGGCCTGGTTAAGCTGCTGTTCCGCCTGCCGCCAGTCCTGATCCTTCTGATCCAAAAGCTGCTCGTTGGCCCGCAGTTCGTCTTCGGCCATACGCGCTATTCCCCGGGCTTTATCCACTTCGGCAAGTAAGTTCTCAATCTGTTTGAGAAGGGCCACCGAACCCATCTGGCCTCCGGTGACGGTCACATCCTGCCCCATGGCTTTGAGCGCTTTGTTGATCTGCATATTGGCGTTGTTGACCTTTTCGGCGGCGCCGCGCTGTTCCAGCGTATCCTTTGCCTCCCCGGTAATCACACTCACAAGAAAATTGACATGCTCGGCCATGGCCCCCAGCGCTGTCTGGCCGCTCTCGGTTTTGCCGACGATTTTGCTGAGATTGGCCTGCTGGCCCGGATCGGCAATGATCTTCAGGCGGTCTTCCATGGCCTTCTGAGCCGTCTTGAAATCTTCGGCTTTCACATAGAAAATGACAGCGCACGTTGTGGCGATAATAAACAACGCCACAAAGGTAATCATCGTATAAAGCATTGCGTTGCTTTGCTGGGCCTTGCCTGGAGGCATCTCGAACTCCTTATCTCAATCTCAAAGGTACATATACACCCAATCCGCCCTCAGATACCGAACGGGTACAGATAGTAAAACAACCAGTATCCCCGAAAAAGCCCGGTGAGTCAATAAAAAACTAAGAACAAGACCATTCCTGGCGTAAATACACGGATAATGAAGAAATCTTTCCCTTGACAGAGAACCGAAACGGTCCGGATCGTATTTGAAAGATCTGTATCCCTAATCAGCGCCGACTTTCTCAAGACGCCCATAATTTCCGGAATCACCGCGGCTGGAATTGGGCTTACAATGGTAGTTTTCAATCCCGCTTACGGCGTCAGCCGGCCAAAGGAATACGGTTTTGCCGGCTTGTGTCTCCGGGGAAATTGGCGGGTGGAACTCCACTTTGTCATACCCTGCAGGGTTGTCTGTGATTTTCGTGATTCTACGAAGGACGCCGTCATTATCATATTCGATGTAGTTGCCGACTCGGTACTCGCTTTTTTCTCCTGCATCCTGCACCCAGAGGTCATCAAAAAGGAAATCGATTGAGGAAGGAGTAGAGCCTGGATTCGCATCGGCCTTCGTTATATCCATAGCCCGGGGTGCGTTTATAAATTCGGGATTGTGATCGAAATTACCGCCAAGATTATACTCTTCCGCAATTTTCAAGCGGTCCCATCCCTGAATGACGCTGTTGGTAATGTTGGAAGTGATATTATAGATCTGCTCCTTTTCTATGTCTGTTCCCTGATCGTCATCGATATTCCCCCACAGAATACAGTTTGAGACGACGGGCGTCCCTGCGTTGCAAAAAAGGCCTCCCCCCGTTCGGTAAGATCGATTGTTGGCGATTGTGCAGTTCCCGATATTGGGATTGCCGTTATGAATATAGATGCCGGCCCCATTGGCGGCTTCGTTTTGAACAATGATACAATGTAAAAATTGGCCGTCACAATTGTAAATGGCTCCCCCATTTTTGGCGGTCCTGTTTTCTTTGATAACACAATGTACAATATGGCCGTCAAAGTTTGAGATTCCTGCGCCGGATTGCGTCGCCCTGAAATTTCGGATGATGCAATTGCGAATCATGGAGGAAGAAGTCGATGTGAAAGACGAAACATAGATCCCGCGGCAATTGGCGTCTTGCCGGGTGGCATTGCCTCCTGCAAGCGTAATCCCATGGATCAAAACGCCATTCGAATTTCCTCTCAGGTTGATCAGGCTTTTCAGGGTCCTCGTCGATTCCCTGTATTGCGCCATGAGGACCGTGGATTCGACAATGTCCTGGTTTTCCGGATCAATGGATTGTAAGGTCACTTTTTTCCCGATGGAAAGCGTTTCCTCGTGTACGCCGGGGCAGATTTTAATGATATCGCCCGGTTTTGCTTTGTCGATGGCTTTTTGAATCGTTTCGTGTTGACTCAGAAACAGATTTTCACTTGAAAAACGAATGGCACAATATCTTGGCATTTGGGCATCGACCTTGTGTAACCATGTTTCAAGGGCGCTTTTCAAGGCGACAAAAACGCCGTTGGTATTGTTCTGCAGAAGAGTCCATCTTGAACCGGTGGCGTCAAAAAGATTGATCTCTTCTCCGTTATGTTCATGAATGCGCCAGTCAGGTCCATGGTTGGATTTCCAATGGCCCGGGCGCTGATTTCCGGAGGCATCGTGAAAGATCGTGCCGTTTCCCTCATTGAATTTGATATAACATTCCAGATTCTCTGAGACATTTTCCCCAAGGGCGGATCTCTGAATCTGCTGCATAGGGAGGGAATCCCCATAGATTTTAACATGCGCAATATATCCGTTAAAGTAGTCTCCAATATTGGATGGAGCATCGGGTGCATTCAGATACCGGGCGCCGACGAGAATTGGATGGAGGGATGCTGTTTGAATCCGTTCGTTTGGATTTGTGATCAGGCCTGTATCGTCGCCGCCATCCACAAACAAGCGTATGTCTTCGATATGCGTTCCATTCGAATCCCGATCCTGCAGGGTTACGGCGATGTGATGCCATTTGTTATCGTTTAAATCCGTCTTTCCGACGGCGTTTCCTCCCCAAGCCATAAGTCGTAGTTTGCCGTTGTATAAAGCCAGATTCCAGCCGGTTTTTCGGACACTGCCTGCGTTGCTGTCACCCCAAGAGAGGATGCCTCCCGAGGCGCTTGTTGTTTTTATCCAGGCCGACACGGTTCTCTCCTGTCCTCCTTCAATGCCCATGTAGCCGGGAATTTCAATATAATCTTGTTGGCCGTCCAGTTTCAGGACGGATGCAAATTCCTCAATCAAATCCAGCTTGTACAATTCATACGATCCGGGGCACGTATAGGCGAGTTGATACCTATCCTGTTGAAAATGTCCGGGACCATTCCATTGATATTCCCGATCATAAAATTTGATTAGTTTATACCACTGGCCGTCGACCTCCGACTTCTTTATAACCGAAGAAAATGCAGGACGGGAAAGAGGGGTAGTATGCTCGCGATCGAAATCCCTGATCCAGTGAGGGACATGCCAGAATAAAGCACTTTCCGGGCGGTGGAAAGTCCCGTTTCGTTGCGGATCCAATAAGGGCGCCAGGCTGACCCCTTCGATGGTCTCATGCAAGGCGGGGTTTTGTCCGGCCATCTCGACCAGGGTAGGAAATACGTCCGCACTGGTTACTGGCTCATGGCAAACCATGGGATGGTTTGGTTGTTGATCGGTTTTGCCGGGCCAGAAGACCAGCATAGGCACCCGTACGCCTCCTTCATAAGGAGCATTTTTATCACTTCTAAGAGGCGCATTTTCAGCCGTATTTCCTTCGGCGGGATTGTTCTCAAAGCCTCCATTGTCGCTTGTCAGGATAATAACAGTATTGTCCCTGATGCCTAATCCGCCTTCTTTAACCGGGCCAAGTTTTTTCCAGATCGCTCCGATACAATCATCCAGACTCTGAATCATGGCGGCATATTCTTTATTGTAAAAGGCATCGGCAGGCCCGCGATATTCGTTTTTCCCGTCAATGCCGACATGTACGGCAACGTGGGATAAATAGAGCAGGAAAGGTTTCTTCTGCCTGGCAGCGGAGTCGATAAATTCCAGGGCCTTCTGGGTATGACTGTCGGTCAGATACTCGTTCCTATTATAATCCTTATAGGAATCCTTTGGATCGTATGCGTCCCCGCCAAAAGTGCCGGGAAAACAGTCATTTATCGAATAGGGATTGGGATCCCCCCATAACGATATGGGATCATGGAAGCCGGCCATCCCGGCAATATAGGCGGGATGCCAGTATCCAACGGTGGCAATCCCATTGCGGTTACGGTAATCATAATCATAGGATTCCCACCATCGGTTTGGGGTTCGGTGGACATTATCAAGAACTCCTAACTGGTAGTCGAATCCATTCGCCTGAGGATAGTGAGCCTCGATACTGGGATACGTATTTCTGCCATCTCTGACAGTATTCCACATACAGTCTGTCAGATGCCACTTGCCGATAAAACAGGAATTATACTCCTCCAAAGCTTCTGCGATGGTGGTTTCCTCAGGGGGTAGATAAGTACGGGAAAAAGCCCCGCACAATCCCGGCTGGAGGGTAGATTTGTTTTCTTGAACAGACCAGTTGGCAAAACCCGTCCAGGCGAGACGAGCCGGAGATTTCCCGGTCAAGAGACAAGCGCGGGTCGGAGAACAAAAGGGACAAGCGGCATAAGCTTGGATAAAACGCATGCTCTGCTCCCGTAGCCTGGCAATATTGGGAGTATGATAGTATCGGGTGTCAAATTCTCCCCCTCTAACCGATTCTTTGTTTTCATAAGAACCGTCCGAGTAAACGGGTTGATTATTCGTATAGGTGAGATTCTTGTATTTTGGATTATTATGCCTATCCAGCAGGTACTCCCCGGAAGTATCCTTCTGCAATGCATGGCAACTAACGTCCGTCCATCCCAGGTCGTCGGCCAAAACAAAAATAATGTTGGGGGGAGGCGCCGCTGCTTCGGCAGATAAGGGCAAGGCGGACATGAACCCTGCCCAAGACGATCCAGCCACAAGACTTGGTATACTTTTGTGCAGATCGGAAAAAAAACCGGCGATGCGACCTGATTTTCTCATATAGCGATCATTTCCGATAGTGTATTGTTTTCTGCCTCTCTGAATTCCTTTTCCACCGTTAGTATTGGTATTGGTCAAACGAGAAAACTGTCTGAAACAAGTATGTTTAAAAGAGTTATAAATGTCAAGAGATGGATGTTCGATGAGCCGGAGAAATATTAGAGTCTTTTTAAAGCGGCCGGTAACTGAGTCAGCGAGGCGATAATCGTTCCGGGGGCGGCCAGGGGGTCATCCGGCGCGGCCTGGTGGATCCGGCTGGGGCGAACAAGCTGGATGGTAGCCATTCCCAGTTTGTTGGGGGCGATAAAGTCTTTTTGCGCATTATCGCCAACATAAACGCAATCCGCCGCCCGTTCCCGGAGTTTTTTTAACAGCATCTCGAAGCCTTTGGTGTGCGGTTTCCAGTAACTGCGGCCCAGATTTTCGGTGTAGAGAATCTGAGTAAAATAACCGCCGATTCCCAGGGCTTCCACTTTGAACTGCTGCGCGGGTAAAAAACCATCCGTCAACATCGCCAATTTGTAGCGTTTCCCGAGCGTTTCCAGAATATCCCGGCTTTCCTGCGGCAGGGCGATTTGCGGGCGGTGCTCCCGATACAGACGGATCAGGCTGGCAATCACCTCTTCATCGTAATCCATGCCCAGTTCATCCATGGCGGCGTTGAACGTTTGTGTTCGATTCCCTTTTTCAAAGTGGGCATAGAGGGTTTCATAAATCTTGTCCTGGTCCAGCCAGACCGGCAGGCGCATGGCCTGGTGTAAAAAGCGGGCGACGGCCGAAAATCCGCTCTTGCAGTATTCCACTTCCTCGTACAAGGTGTCATCCAGGTCAAAAATGATCGTCGTAATCGGATGGACTTTCCCGGGCCGCCTTTCTCGTTCCTGTTCCCAGCCGGACGACCATTCAAATTTTTTCTCATTCACCATAGCACCTTTGGGGATGGCCTATCGGATAAAACGCATCTTCCGGTTTCGCTTGCATTGACATAGAAACCATTGTATGTTGGAGGCGTTGGTTTGTAAATGCAGAAGAGTTAGTTACAAAAGGGAGCATAACGGAGATGGAGCCGGGACCGGGACAACTCGGTAAATGGATGATTGTACTGGGACTGAGCCTGGTCGGCTTTGGGCTTGTGTTATGGGTCCTGGGCAGGCTGGGGCTGTTCCGGCTGCCTGGCGATCTGGAATTTGGCGGGAAAAACTGGCATCTGTTTTTTCCGATTACCTCCTGTATTCTTCTGTCGATATTTCTGACCCTTCTATTCCGGTTAATGGGGCATTTTCGCCGTTAGCCGAGGGATCAATACAACATGAAAAAAGACAAACATACAAAACGGAACCTTTCGCGATCCGTTGCCAAGCATCGCATGCATGTCTCTCGTTCCGCAAACAAGCCGAACCGGACACGGGGGAAGCGTCGAATTCACTCAGTATCGACGGATCCGTCTCGCCAGCGCTTACAGAAGGTTCTTGCGGCGGCAGGGGTGGATTCGCGACGCAATTGTGAAGAACTGATCCTGGCCGGCGAAGTGGAGGTAAATGGACAGATCGTAAACACGCTGCCGGCGTTTGTAAATCCATCCGAAGATGAAATCCGCGTCCGCGGCAGGCGGATCGGACACCCGGAAAAGGTCTATTTTCTGCTCAATAAGCCGAAAAATGTAATTTGTACGAACGCCGATCCCCTGGGCAGAAAAAAGGTCGTCGATATGATTGACTGTCCTGAGCGTATTTTCTGCGTGGGTCGTCTGGACGCGGAAAGCACCGGCGCGATTCTGCTGACCAACGACAGCGAATTGGCCAATCGTCTGACGCATCCCCGGTATGAGATCCCCAAGACGTACGAAGTCACTGTGCAAAGCCGGGTGGAGGGAGAGGACATCGAAAAACTGAAGAAGGGGGTCTGGCTGGCCGAAGGCAAGACCGGACAGGCCGCCGTCAAAGTCCTGCGCCGAACCAACAAGGAAACCACCCTGCAGATTGTGGTTAGCCAGGGCCTCAACCGGCAGGTCCGGCGGATGCTGGCTGGCCTCGGCTACAAAGTCAAAAGCCTCAAACGTACCCAGATCGGAGAGATCCACATTAAAGGTCTTCCCCTCGGCGCTTATAAACCTCTTCCTGAAGGCCTCGTTCGCTACCTAAAAAAAGAAACCGGAATGATATAGACCATCTTACCTCGGATATAGGGCAATACGGACTTTTTCCGGCGCAAACGGCTCAATTCGTATCGTGTTTTTACCCTCTTTAACATGCTCGGAAATATCCAGATAGAAAGGCTTTTCGATGATTCCGCCGGCATATCGATTATTAACGGTGATCCGAGCGGCCGCTTCCGGTTCTATCTGCTGCATTTCGATCAGAATCCGCTGGTTTTTCAGATCGGCCAAGTTGGGGATCATGAATTGGCCTACAAAGGGATCGGCTTTCTGGATCGGGCTAAGGGTCAGTCGCCGTCCGCCCAATGTAC
Organism: Sedimentisphaerales bacterium; assembly: GCA_016930745.1. Taxonomy (GTDB): domain Bacteria; phylum Planctomycetota; class Phycisphaerae; order Sedimentisphaerales; family Anaerohalosphaeraceae; genus JAFGGE01. Next base: position 13,898 of record JAFGGE010000152.1, on the reverse strand, counting down.
CCCATGGACCGGTACCATAAACGGCAAATTCGACAGCGTTCTTCCAATGAGAATCATCAAAATTGGCATTTTGCCATGCCCCAGAGGCCTGTTCTTCGGTTTTCCAGGTTCGGTCAATGGGAATTTTCAGAGCGTTATTTCCTTCGAAAACGATGACAATTTTCCCGATTAGACCGGCAGGATTCGGCTGATCTGTGGCATTAATGACGGAAATGGCAACCGTATTTTGACCGGTTCTCAGGGATTTGCTGATATCCAGGTTGCAAACAGTATTCCAATCATTAAATGTAGATCCCTCGTCTTCAATGTGGACGCCATTAATCCACAAACGCATCGAATTATCGGCGGTACAGACAAACTGAGCCGAGTGGATCTTGCGATCCGAGGGAATGTCGAATTCTTTGCGAAAATAACATGTTCCCGCCGAGGCCTTAGAAGCCGGATCAGGTTCCGGATACCAGATCCAGGATAATCCCTTGAGTTGATCGCGTACCTCGTTTTCAACCGGAGGAACGGCCAGTGGTTGCTCCGGCAAGGAATGACGTTCCAATATCAGTGTTCGTAACGGTCGAAGTTCGCCGAATTCAATACGGCAGGGCAGGTCTCTTTTTGAGTTATTAAAGACCAATAGTAAACTTTCATTGGATTGGAGAGTTAATGACATATCAACCTTATCCTTCTGTCGGATAAAAGGAATCGAAGTGATTTCCGCTCGTAATGGATCCCAGCATTCGGGGAAACCGTCGGCAGTAACTCGGATGCGGAATTTACGAGGTCCGCCGTCGGTATTCTGGTTGCACAGGAAAAAGATATCCCGTCCATCTTTAACGCGATGCAGCACATGCAGCCAGTGATTTGTCTTGCCTTCGATCACTTCCAGGGTTGGATGTATATTCGCATCGCCGGTCAAAACCTGTTGGATCTGCTCGGGAGTCGGCTCCAGAGGCAATAGATAGGACCTTCCGCCTGCCGTATTGGTCTTGCAGACATTCAAACCTGCTTCCGGATGGCCCCAGATGGCCGATCGCAGGGCGGCAATATCCTGTGCGTTTTTCCCGATTGTGGCCGAGCGGGTGGGTAAAAAACCATACCCGAGCACAATCCCGCCCTGGTCGAAGAATTGTTTGGCCTTGGCTAAAGTAGGATAAGGAATCACCTCTACAGGGGGTACGATGAGGATTTGATAGCGTTCCTGATGCAGAGCGATTTTGCCGTTATTCAATCGGGCCTCCCGTTCGAACACCTCAAACGGAAGCCAGTCGCAATCGAAAAGGGCATCCTGCAAAGCCGTGGTCATGTTTTCCGGCATGACGGCTCTTCCTACCTGCCGGGTGTTACCGGCAAACAGCAGCGCCACGGGGCAAACATGCCGCCCGCCGGTCAGCATCAGGGTCAGCCGGCTGGAATAATCGGTTATGACGCGATACAGGGGCCAGCGAGGCTCGTAGCCGTTGTTATAGAAATAGGGCGGGCAGTCCGTATCGAACGGCGACTTTGGATTGAAAGAGTGGGGGATCGTAAAATTGATCCCCGAGACCTGCATATGGTCGATCCACCATTTCATCTCCGGATAGGTCAGGTCCTGTCCGCGCGCGCCGAAAATTTCGACCATAGCGATATCGTCGGTCTTGCCGTACACATGCGAGATCGAGCTGCCCAGCTTGGGAGTTTGCCATGTCGGTTCATCATGGGGGACCTTCTTTTGCCCTATGATGAACTGTCGGAAGACGGCATCGATACCGCCCATATCGCTGTATTTTTGCAAGCGCATCATATCCCCGGCACAAAACTCGGGATGGATGTATAAGGAACCATGCTCCATAAAATGACCGATCGACAGGACGTTGTGTTTATGGCACCAGTCCGTAATTCCTCCGTACATAGTCCGACCCCAGGTTTCGGCGAAAGCGTCCAGATACTGATATTTGGCGGCGGCCTGCTCGTCGCCGCTCAATTCAAATTTGTAAGCCACATAGGCTTTTTTCCAGTCCACTCCCCATTCGGCCAGTGTAGCGTTCAGTTCCGTGCCCCAATCGCCGCGGGTTTCCGGCTCATCATAAAAAAAGCCGGGAATCCATGTCCCGAAGTCGTCTTTGAAGCGGTCATAATGGGGCTGATAGACCGTCCGGATAAACCAGTCCACACAGTCCTTGCTGGCGCCATCGACGCTCAACTGCCCATTCTGGCCAAGGGGCGAGCCCTGGACATGGGTAAATTTCATAATCCGCCATTTCCCTGCGGGCGCCTGCCAGGACAGATTTCCGTCCTGGATATTGGGCTCCAGGTCCAGCAGAGTCTCGCCGTCGATCTTGCCGTCGTCAAGGACACGGCCGGCCACCGTAGCGATATAACGATCACCCGTGTATCCTTCCGCATGGAACGGTTTTGGCCCGGCCACTTCCATGGCCGAGGCGGCCATTGTCTTGGCGGCATACCGCGGCGGGACTTTGCCGGCGACCCCCTGACTGGGCCACCATTTTTCGTCGAAAATCCACATCTTCAAGTTATTTTTTTTCGCGGCATCCAGACAGATTTGCAGGTCGCGATACCAGCCTTCACCCAGCCAATCGATATGCGGCCGCGACTCGGCCGTGAACGATCCATTGCCGCCCTCGGCCACCTTTTCGACGTACATTTCCAGATGCTCTTTGCTTTCGTCTCCATGCAGCCAGAACAGAGGCCCTGTCAAACGCCTGGCCTCCATGGGAAGCTCGATGAATTGCCGTTCCAGGTCACTCGATTGCTCAGCATATAGCGATGGGGAAAGAAGCGCCGAAAAACATACCAGACAGAGAGTCGTTACGTGATAACGGAGTTGGGATTTCATATTCATTGTCTCCATGGATTGTTGTCGCCCAGTCGTGCCCGGGCAAGGTTTTTTTTGCCTCGCTCTATTCGCCAATCCGTACCACTGTCGAACAGGACTACGGCATAGTTGAGAGAAGTACGAGTCGGATGCACCATCCCGCCCTTGAGGGTGGTATGATATCCGGGGGAGGAAAAGGGTTGCCGGATCATTTTTTCGACCGGATCATAGGATTGGTCCTGCTTTTCCAACGCCCGTAAAAATCCCGCGTCTTGTTGCGACGTGGGAAACTGAACTGCGGCCAAAGCGGTTCCCAAGGGCCACAGAATACCGATCACAACTCCCCAAAAGGGATTCATTCGCATCCATCTCCCAAAAAATCAATCCGAACGCGGAAACAGCATAGCACATTTGAATAAATTTTTCCATATGCAAACCCTGGTTGGAATACCACTTCTTGTGCCGATTCATTGTAAATGATAGAATCGTGTTTAAAAAGCTATCGAGTAAGCAGACCGGATGAGGAATTGGCGAAATGGAAAACTCTTTTTCGTTGTTCATATCGAGATGTGTTTTGCAGGTTTTGGTATTGGTTGGTCTGGCCTCCGGAAATAAAGATCCTTTGGCTCAATACACCTTGGAATGGACCGGACAGATCCGCTGGGACAATATCGTGGACATCTCGATGGTGGCCGGTCCTTCGTTGGCGGCCCGTTTGAACAAGGCCCAGAAACAGCTCCAGGTCAAAGGGGGCGGCGTGGTCTATTTCCCCGCCGGCGAATACGCTTTTGCCGATCACATCCACATCAAGGACGGAATTGTGCTTCGAGGGGCTGATCCCGAAGGCCAAACGGACGCTCGCCGGGACGACTACAATCCTCCCACCCGCTTTGCGTTCCCCCGATATCAACCCCGGCTGGAAGAGGAGGGCACACCGATCGAGACGGCGTTCAAAGGGATCTACCTGGAGAATCCGGATGCCTCCCATTGCGGCCTTCTGAATATCGCGATCCATCGCGGGCATATCGATTTTACCAGCGAAGGAGGGCATCAAACCGGGCGAAACCGGTTTGTCGTGGGATGTCTTCTGACCAATGCCGCCGTAGCCGATCCGGGCGTGCCGGATGCCCGCTATAACCAGCATCCGTGGCAGCGGTTTACCGCCCGGCACCATGCCGCTGTCACGGTGAATGCCTATGAAAATATTCTTGTAGCCAACAACCGGCTCCCCGAGTCCGGTGAGGACAACTTCACGATGAACGACTTTATCGTCAGGGAAGGGCGGATCGACGGGGTGGTCTTTGATTATGACAACCGGCCGGGCCTGTATATCAACGATGCCGCTCTGGGCGGGGCCGGCGGAAACGGGCCGGATGGGACGCCTGAGACGCACCCGTGGGGATTCCGCAAGGGAATCGTCATCCGTGACAACTACATCTTCTGTACGGGGCGGTGTGCAATCTCTTTTACAGGGGAGGGGACCATTTGTGCCGATAATGTCATTCGCTTTAAGGACAATGTCTGGCTGCCGACCACCACAGGGACCAATCGGACGACCGGCTCGGCGACCAACGACAACCGCGCCGTCCAGATGCGGGGCTGGCGATGGACCGTCGCAGGCAATGACTATCTCGTTTTCCGCAATCTCTGTTATGACCGAAAATATCGCATTAATGACGGCGAAGGCCTAATGCATGAGGATCATGTCAACAGTACCGTCCTGGACAGCAGGATTCTCAATAACAAAGGCAACAGTTATATTTCTATTTATAAGACGGCGGGAATCAACGGCCTGCTGGTCAAGGGCAACGACATACGAACCAGCGGGGGGATCAGTGCGATCTATGTGGTGGCCAATCGCAACAGCGGTCCGTACGAATGCTGCAATGTCACGATTGAAGACAATATCACAGCCGGCAGCGGCATCCAGATTGCCGGCGACCCGTCGTTGAACAATAGCATCCGGAATAACGTCCATGTCGGCGGAGGCGGCAAGATTATCAATGAGGCCGATGCCATTCTGGAAAACAACGCCGGATACGACCATTAACAGGTCGATTCTGTACTTGTAGGCTTCGTTTGCGGTTAGAAAACAAAGGTGGCGGTAAACAGGACCAGGACGCTGACAACGGCGATGGAAAACGTGATTCGGGAGGCCTTCTGATAGCGGGCATAATCCGGGCGCTGTTCCTCCAATTCATAGTACGTTTCGTCGAAATCGCTCCCCGGCCGGGGACGCATCCTGATCCAGACGATCAGATGGGTGATGATCGATCCAAGAAAAACCAGACCCGAAACGGTTATGATGCCGGCACGCACATCCATAATAATCATTATAGTCGGAACAAGAATACAAGCAAGACTTGTAATTCCTGAATCCATTTACTTGCTGTCAAAAAGTATTGATTCGGAGCGGGTCTTTACGGTAGAATGCTGTTTTGTGTTTTCCCGAAAATCATAAGAAACAAGGCGATTGTATGGCAACTTCGCATCACGAAGAAGAAAAGCTGGTTTCGATGAGCCTGGGCGACCATCTGGAAGAGTTACGGGCCCGTCTCATTATGATCCTCCTGGGATTATTTATCGGGACGATTTTGTCCCTTTTTTTCGGCAAAACGCTGTTGGGTATCCTTCGGGCCCCTTTTGATCAGGTGATCGAGAGTTATGAAAAAAAGGGACAGCTCAAGCGTGAGGGGTCCTCAAAGGATCAGGAGGATTCGGAGAAGGTCGTTCCTTTTGAGACGGTTGTTGTCCTTTCCGATCCGAACGAGGGATTTTCTACCTATACGGTATATGCTTCGGCAAAGGAGCTGTTAGCGGCGACAGGGGAGGATCCTGCGGACAGTGATAATCCTTCCACCATGGATGGTCGGCATGCCGTGATTATAACGGATCGCCCCGTCGAAGGATTGCAGGTGCTGGTTACAAAGGGATCCTTACGACAATATCTGGCTCGATTGCAGGTCCAGGGCGTGCCGATCGAGCCGCCGCTGGATGCGAAAACGTATTCATCCGCTTCGATGAAGCGAATCATGGGCCCGGCGATGATCGTCACCCAGCACCCGGTCGAGGGCTTCATGGTTTATATGAAGACGTGTATTTTCTTCGGTTTGCTGCTGACCTCGCCCTGGACGATCTGGCAGATCTGGGCGTTTGTCTCGGCCGGCCTTTACCGGAAGGAAAAAAAGTATATTCATGCGGTGGCGCCGGCCAGCGGATTACTGTTTATTTCCGGCTCCCTCTTTTTCATGCTGTTTGTCGCGCCGATGGTGATGGGATTTCTGATCCGATTCAATATCGCCATGGGATGGCAGTCGCTGTGGTCTCTGCAGCGATATATCAACATGGTGCTGGCTTTGACGCTGGTCTTTGGGGCCTCGTTTCAAATGCCGATCGCCATTGTATTTGCGGAGCGGCTGGGGCTTGTCACCGTCGAAAACCTGGCCAAGTCAAGGAAATACGTGGTTCTGTTTATCGTGATTATAGCCGCTGTGGTAACCCCGCCGGATATCGTCTCTCAGGTTTCTCTGGCGATTCCTTTGTATGGCCTGTACGAAGCCAGTATCGTGTTCTGCCGTATCTGGCGAAGGCGGGATAAGCGGATCCGACAGAAAACATGAGCATACCCCCCCCTGATAAGGGAAGGTTAGACGGAAAAAGTGGGTAAATCGTCCCTTTGAGAAGCGGTCCAATTCAGGTAAATCGACTTTGGCAAGTCCACCCACATAGTAATCGAATTAATCGACATTGATGTCGTCGTCGCGTACGGCGGCGTCGGAGACTTCCTTGATTTCCCGCTTTGTTTCTTCTATTTCGGAGGCGTTATTTACCTCATTTTGGGCTTCTTTAATGCCTTTTTTGAATTCGGTCAGGCTTTTTCCGATGCCGCGGGCGATTTCCGGCAGTCGCCGCCCGAAAATCAGGACCGCCACGATCAGAATCACGATCCATTCCCAGCCGCCCGGCATCCCAAAAGCAGGCATATTCTGCATAGGTTCCAGCATGTATAAATCCTTACACTTGAACGATTTCACTTGAATTAGAATCCTTAGTATACACGAATTGGCCTGCTTCGTCAATGCCCAATGGGGGGAATTTGTCGTGGAGACAGGGGGCGGCAATTTATCTTGACACCGAAAGACCGAATGATTACTCTAGTAGAATTCGGTAGTTAGCGTTAGTAAGACTCCCTGGATTGCGAGGATACGAAAGGGAATGGCCCGGACATCGTATTATATCCTGTTTTGGGCGATCATCCTGTCGGCAAGCGGAAGCGTTGTTTTTGCCGCCGATGCCGAGAGCATTTCCGCCCTTATGGCCGGCAGCGCCAACAAAACGCCGACGGCGGCGGATAACAGTCTGATCGACAGTTTTATCGGACAGGCGATCAATGAATTGCTGGCATCCCGCACGATTTCCGAGGGGGTGCAGGTCCGCGGCCAGATTGTGCAGTACCGCGGCTGGGACATCAATCTGGCCCAATATACCCGTTCTTATGTTCTGGCGGCCAAGAAGCATCTGGAACGAGCATTTGACCAGCTTTCCCGCCTGACCAATCCAGATATCAAACTGTCCCTCGAACGCAATCTGATGGTTCTGGCGGCGCAGTTGGGCAGTGTTGAATTGCGTGGTTTTGCCCTGCCCCGGCTCGCTCATTCCGACAGCACGGTCCGTTACTGGGCCGTGCGGGCCCTGACCAATCGATCTGTCGCGGAGGAATTGACTTCGAGCATTACCGCCAATCCGGAGGCGGCCCGTTCTATCCTTTTGGCCCTCACAGCGCGAGTGGCCAACGAAACGGAGCCGGAAATTCTGTCTCGGATGGCCGGATTTGCCGCGCAGTTGAAAATGAGCGAGGCGACCGCTCTATTGGTGGCGATAGCCCAGGCTCGGATGAAGGCCTATGAGGAATGGACGGTGCAGTCGGAAAGGGCGGAGACAGGGATTTTGGGAGCCCTGGCGACGGGGATAAAATTCGCTGCTACTCCGGAGGAAAAGACCCGCCTGTCCCGCGCCTTTGCTCAATTGTACTCCTATGTCGTGCAACGTTATAATTTGGGGCAGCAAAACTTGCCCGAACCAGTGAAAGGGCAGCTTAAGAGCGCCATTCTGGAAGTGGAGTATACAGCCCTGCGGGATTTGCTGGAAACGGCGGCGGCCAACCTGTTTTTTCAGGCGATGAGTGAACGGGCTCCGATCACTCTACAGCAGGCCCATGACGACTACTTCGGGACGGCCTCCAAGGCGGGACAACTGGGAACCAAGCTCAAGTTCCAGTATCAGCATAATCCGGATGGACAAATGTCGAATGCTCCCAAGACCCTCAAGATGCCCCCGCCCAAGCCGGCGCCGACACCGCCTGTGGGCGGTTAACACACGGCCAAGTATAACATTGGGGAGATGTTGCGGCCCGGGGCCGACAAAAAGCATGGGATGGCGTACAAGACAGGGAGGTCCGAATTGGCGGCAAGAAACAACAGGCTTCTTTCGATCCTGATCTTCCTTCTTTTGTTCTTTTTGGGAACGCTCAAGTTCCTGGCCGTGGTGCAGGCAGGACGTCTGGAGAATCGATTCTATCAGATTGTACGAATCGCCGACGGATCTCGGGCGGACCCGTTGCACAGAACCCGCTAAATAGGATTCCATCCAGGGAGTGGATAGGCCAATGAACGGAAGCGCAAATCGATGGCAGATCATCATCGCAATTTTTCTGATTCTGCTGCTTGTCTTGCAGGTCTGGACGATGATTCAATCCGACCGGCTCTACCGGCAGCTCAATCGAATGGCCGATTCGCTGGCGGGCGTTAGGCTGTCTTCTCGGGGAACCGGCCGGGCCGGAAATACAACGGAAGGGGAGGAAGGGGACTGGCTGATCTGGCGGTTGGGCGTTGAACCTGCCACCCTGAATCAGCTGCATGCCTCGGCCGATATGTACACGCGGTGGATCGTGTCCGGAGAAGCCGGAGGGAACATCTTCGAAACGCTGCTGGAATACAATAAAGACACCCTGGAACTGCAACCATTTCTGGCCAAGAGTTTCACTGTTTCACCGGATGGCCTGGAGATTGCCTTTACGCTTCGGGATGATGTTCATTTTTCCGATGGCCGACCTTTGACGGTCGAGGATGTGCTGTTTACCTATGAGACGATCGTGAATCCCAAGGTGGATTGTGCCGATCTGGCCAGCTATCTGACCGATGTTAAGGAGGCGATTGCCGTCGACGACCGCACCGTCAGGTTCCGGATGAAGCAGCCGTATTGGTATTCGCTGGTTACCCTGGGCGGACTGCCTATTGTTCCCAAACATATCTACCAGTTTGACGATCCGGCAACCTTCAATAAGAGAATCTCCGATCCGGTTGGAAGCGGCCCGTTCGTGTTTGACCGATGGGATGTGGGCAGTCAGGTTGTCCTTATGCGAAACGACAATTATTGGGGGCCGCGTGCCAAACTGGATCGGATCGTCTACAAATTCATTACCAACGACAAAGCGGCCATCCAGTCGATGCGGGAGGGGCGGATTGATTATATGCGTCCTTTGCCCGATCAGTTTACCGAGTTGTCTGAGGATCCGGAATTCACCAAAGATGTGCAATGTCTGTCCTACTGGTATCCCGCTACCGGTTTCTTCTGGATCGGCTGGAACCAGGCGCGCCCCTTCTTTGCCGATCAAAAAGTGCGTCTGGCTATGACTCATGCGATCGATCGGGAGACTATCTGTCGCAAACTGCTCAATAATCCAGAGGCGAAGGTGCCTACAGGCCCGTTTTATATTTATGGCCCGCAGAGCAATCCGGATATCCAGCCCTGGCCGTTTGATCCGGACCGGGCAAGGCAACTGTTGGACGAGGCGGGCTGGATCGACACGAACGGCGACGGCATTCGCGACAAAAACGGCATCGCCTTTCGTTTTACGTATATGGTCGTAGGCGGGACCTATCTGCACGAGCAGATTGCCAAACTGGTCAAGGACCAGGCGGCCCAGATCGGGGTGCAGGTGGAGATCGATCCGTATGAATGGTCCATCTTTATCCAGCGCGTGCAAGACCGCAACTTTGATGCGGTGAATATGGCCTGGGGCGGCACGATCGAAAGCGATCCGTATCAATTGTGGCATTCCTCTCAGATCGGCAATCGGGGTTCGAACTACTGCGGTTTCCATGTACCCGAAGCGGACCGGCTGATCGAAGAAGCCCGCCGCACGCTGGATCCGACCGCCAGAAACAAATTGTATCATCAATTTCATCAGATCATCCATGAACAGCAGCCGTATACCTTTATTTATACGCGACCGGGCCAGCGTTTTCTGCACAAACGGTTTTCCAATGTGGTGATTCACAAGGTCGGGCTGGATGAGAGGGAATGGTTTGTGCCCGCTCGACTCCAGAAATACTAAAAGGCGGGTTCGTTATGGGCTCCTATATGATCCGACGATTGCTGCTGATGATCCCGACGCTGTTGGGCATTACGGTGGTGGTCTTTGCGATCAGCCGGGCGGCCCCGGGCGATCCGGTCAGTCTGAGCATGGGGCCGGGGGGGCAGATGGACGCTTCGCGCATGGCCGATGTGCGGGAGGCGAGAATGCGGCTGTATGGTCTGGATAAGCCCGTACCGGTGCAGTACGCCATCTGGCTTGGCCGGGTCGTCCGCCTGGATTTCGGTGACTCGATCAAACACCATCGTCCGGTCATCGTTCTGATCGGGGAACGGCTGCCGATTACGCTGATGCTGAATCTTATAGCCTTTTTCCTGATCTATTGGATTGCCTTGCCCACCGGTGCGATGGCGGCGATCCGACATAAAGGTTTTTTTGATCGAGCCAGCTCGGTTGTGCTGTTTGTGCTCTGGTCGTTGCCCGTGATGTGGGTGGGACAGATGCTGATCCAGTACATGCCGGGATTTCCTCCGTCCGGGCTGAGCAGCACTTACGTCGAGACGTGGCCTTTTTTCCCCTGGCTGGCCGACCGTCTGTGGCATTTGGCGCTGCCGGTTGTTTGTCTGACCTATGGCGGCCTGGCCTATCTGAGCAAACAGGTGCGGGCCGGGATGCTGGATACGCTTCGCATGGATTATATTCGAACCGCCCGGGCCAAGGGATTGAGCAATTGGGTGGTCTATGTGCGTCATGCGTTCCGCAACAGCATCATTCCTGTCATTACGATTATGGCCACGCTGCTTCCGGCCATGTTCGGCGGCTCGGTGATTATCGAATACCTGTTCAGCATTCCCGGCATGGGCAAGCTGATGTTCGAGGCGGTCACGACGCGTGATTATAACGTGGTGATGGCGGTGGCGACCATCACGGGCGTGCTGAATTTAATCGGATTGCTGCTGGCCGATATCGCCTATGCGATAGCCGATCCGCGGATCAGTTTTGAAGCAAGGGCCGACTGATATGGGCGAAGGGAAAAAACAACGGCAAGACTGGGGCATTTCGTATGGCCAGATGGTCTGGCGCGAGTTTTATAAAAGCGCTCTCAACACGGCAAGTTTGTTGTTTGTCCTCTGTTTGTTTCTTATGGCGATCTTTGCCCCGTTTCTTGCCAACGACAAGCCCTATTCGATCGTCATCGACGGCGTAACCCAGTACCCGCTGTTTCGCAACCTTACCCCGGTCGATTATAGTATTTTTCTGGCCGGTTTCCTGGCCCTGATACAATGGTATCTGCTGCGCCGCAATATCCGCAAGGTGGATCCGTCCCTTCGGGGCGGAGTCCTGGCCTGCCAGCTTTTGGGATTCGGGGTGGTTCTGGTCATCGGCATGGTTCTGATCTGGACATGGGTTCCCCGGCGGCTGGATGCCACCGATTACCGGACCCTCATGATTCAGGGCAAGGCTACAAGGGCTAAATTTCCCCTCGTTCCGTTCGGATACGATCGAACGGACCTGCAAGCCAGAGAGCAAAAGCCCAACCGTGTCCACTGGCTGGGAACCGACGATGTCGGTTCGGATGTGCTGGCCCGGCTCATTCACGGCAGCCGGGTGTCTTTGTCGGTGGGTTTTGTAGCGGTGGGAATAGCCGTACTGGTCGGTGTTTTTGTCGGTTCGTTTATGGGTTTTTTCGGTGGATGGGTGGATTTTCTGGGCATGCGCTTCGTCGAGATTATGATGGCGATCCCTGTCTTTTTCCTGATCATTACGATTGTGGCGTTTTTCCCCCGAAATCTGTTCAACATTATGGCTATCATCGGCCTGACTACATGGACGACCAACGCCCGGTTTATTCGCGCCGAATTTTTGCGTTTGCGCGATCAGGATTTCGTCCAATCGGCGCGTGTGCTTGGCCTGCCGCTGCGCAGCATACTTTTTCGTCACATGCTGCCTAATGGAATAGCCCCTGTACTGGTGAACGCCACCTTCGGTATTTCCTCCGCCATTTTGATTGAGGCCTCTCTGAGCTTTCTGGGATTTGGCGTAGCCCCTCCGACGCCAAGCTGGGGCCAGATGCTGAGTCTGGGGGTGGGCACAACCGGGCGGTTTCTCTGGTGGCTGTCCCTGTTTCCCGGACTGGCGATTTTCCTGACGGTGGTGGCTTATAACCTGGTCGGCGAGGGGTTGCGCGATGCGATCGATCCGCGTTTGAGGAAAGCGGCATGACCGAAAACGACGCCCTGTTGTCGATTCGCAATCTGTCGGTGCAGTTCGATACCGACGAAGGGGTGGTCCGTGCCGTTCAGGATGTCAGTTACGATGTGCCCAGAGGGAAAACCCTGGCGGTTGTCGGAGAGAGCGGCTGCGGCAAGAGCGTCACGGCCTTATCGATATTGCGTCTGATCTCCGATCCGCCCGGCCGCATTGCCAAAGGACAGATCCATTTTGGCAAGATGGATCTGTTGCGGACGACGGAACAGCGGATGCGGGCGATACGCGGCAACCGGATCGCCATGATTTTCCAGGAGCCGATGACCAGTCTCAATCCCGTATATACGGTAGGCCAGCAGATTGTGGAGGCTGTCCAACTCCATCAGGACAAGGAGGGAAGGGAGGCGTGGGATCATGCCGTCGAAATGCTGCATCAGGTCGGTATTGCCGATCCGCAGCAACGGGCCAGCGAATACCCCCACCAGATGAGCGGGGGCATGCGGCAGCGGGTGATGATCGCGATGGCGCTGTCCTGCTCCCCGGCCCTGTTGATTGCCGATGAGCCGACGACGGCGCTGGATGTGACGATTCAGGCCCAGATCCTGGAATTGCTCCGGACTCTGCAGCGAGCGAAGGGAATGAGCGTGCTGCTGATTACGCATGATCTGAGCGTGGTGGCTGAAAATGCGCAGGATGTCGTTGTGATGTATGCCTCCAAAGTGGTGGAAACAGCCCCCGTACAGGAATTGTTCAAACAGCCGTTGCATCCTTACACGCGAGGATTGCTCCGTTCTCTGCCAAAACTTGGGCAGCGAAGAGAGCGTCTGGACGTGATTGCCGGGGTGGTGCCGGATCCGCTGCATTTTCCAACGGGATGTAAGTTTCATCCGCGATGCCCGATCGGGAAAAACGAAAAACGATGCCGAACCGTCGAGCCGACGTTGTGCCCGGTCCGGCCGGGGCAAGCCGTGGCCTGCTGGTATTGGAATCGGCTCGAAGACGGGGCCCCGCTGGAGTAGAAATGACGCAGAACCATGACAACGGCGATTTGATCCGCGTACGGAACTTAAAGACGCATTTTCCCATCCAAACCGGTCTTTTCGGCAAAGTTGTCGGACACATTAAGGCCGTCGATGGCGTCAGTTTTTCCATTCCCGCCGGCAAGACGCTGGGGCTGGTCGGGGAAAGCGGTTGTGGGAAAACGACGGTGGGACGCACCCTCCTGCGGCTGATTCGGGCGACAGCCGGGCGGTTTTATTTTGACGGTCAGGATGTCTTTGCCGGTTCCCGCTTGCAGATGCGCCGCTTGCGACCGAACATGCAGCTTATTTTTCAGGATCCCTATGGATCGCTCAATCCGAGGATGACGGTGGGAAATATCGTGGGCGAGTCGCTGACGGTCCACGGGCGGGCGACGGTGCGGCAGAGGCATGAACAGGTGAATGGGTTGCTGGAAACAGTCGGTCTGTCGCCGGATCATGCCAATCGATATCCCCATGAATTTTCCGG
>JAFGGE010000151.1 GCA_016930745.1 Sedimentisphaerales bacterium | reverse complement strand
CGAATCCAATCCGGTTCGATGTGCCGATCCCGAAGCGGCCGAAAAAATGGTCCAGGCGATTCTGGCCGCCAAAAACGATAACGATTCGGTTGGAGGAGTCATCCAGTTGGAAATTCATGGGTTGCCTGCCGGGCTGGGCGATCCGGTTTTCCAGAAACTGGATGCCCGCCTTACCGGCGCGATTATGACGCTGGGGGCCGTCAAAGGCATCGAGATAGGAAAGGGATTCGACCTGACCCGGATGCGCGGAAGCCAGTCCAATGATAATATGACGGAGGGCGGTTTTATAACCAACAACGCCGGCGGAATCACCGGCGGCATTTCCACCGGCCAGCCGATTTTTTTACGGATCGCCGTCAAACCGACCTCTTCCATCGCCAAACCACAGCAAACCATTGACACAAGCCTGCACAATCAGACCATTGAAACCCATGGCCGGCATGATCCCTGCATCGTCCCGCGGGTGATCCCGGTCATCGAGAATATGACGGCTCTGGTCCTTCTGGATGCCTGGCAGGTCCAGGATCGGCTTCGACCCGGCTGGAGTGAAAAGTGACAGGGTTTCGGAGTTTTCCTTGCACCATACCTTATTCTTTTCTATAAATAGAAACAGCCGAAACAAAAATGTATTTTTTTCAGGAGAATAGAGAGTGATTGGTTGTCATATAGGCCGTTTTTTTCAGGTAACGGTGGCCGGCGGTTCCTACCAGGAAGGATTAACGGCGATGGTTCAGGGTATCCCGCCGGGAATGTTTTTTACCGAACAGGAAATCTATGGAGATATGCTGCTTCGCAAACCGGGCGCCGATGAACTGTCCAGTCCCCGCAAAGAACCGGACCTGCCGGTGATCTATTCCGGGGTCAATGCCGCCGACACCATTGAAAACGCAGACAACCGGCATCATACCAACGGCACCCCGTTAACGATCCTGATTCCCAATCTGGATCGGCACTTTATCCATATCAAGCAGTATCAGGATACCAACCGCACCCCGCGTCCCGGCCATGCATCCTATGCCTCGTTTATCAAATACGGACCGGATGACGACGCCATCGGCGCCGGATTGTTCAGCGGCCGATACACCTCGACGATTGTAGCCGCCGGGTATACGGCTAAACGGGTGCTGAGGGCCTTTGGAATTGAAGTATTTGCTTTCATTCGTGAGGCGGCCGGCGTCCGATGCGATTCTCTGGATTCAAAGACGGTTTTCGAAGCGACCCGGCGATACAAACAAATGCGGCACGATCTGGATCCGTTCTATCAGGAAATCTATGTCAAGGGACGGATTACGCAGGACATGCGATTTCTGGAGAAAATGCAGGTCTTGGCGCAGGTCGAGAAGGAAATCGATGCGATCCGCGCCAAGGCGCCCAAAATGTCGGGCGACCAGATCAGGGAACGTTATCATGTCCATCCTGTCATCAACTGTCCGGATATCGAAGCGGCTCAGGCCATGCTGGAAGCCTGCAACGCCATTACGAAAACAGGCGATTCTTCCGGAGGCCTTGTGGAAGTTCGCGTGGTCGGAGTTCCCGTTGGTCTGGGGGAACCGGTCTTCTGCAAGCTGGACGCCGAACTGGGCCGTATGCTGGGTATCGGCGCTGTTAAGGGAGTGGAAGTCGGGGCCGGTTTTGCGGTCAAGGACATAACCGGCTTTCAGTCCAACGATCCGATGCATTCTGAAAACGGAAAGGTGGTCTTCGATTCCAACAACGCCGGCGGCATTACCGGCGGCCTGACGACCGGACAGGATATTGTGGTTCGCCTTGCCATCAAGCCGACGCCGACTATCGACAAACCACAGCATACTATCGACAAATATACACGGTGCAATACCGCACTGGCGGCCATCACCCGACGGGACCCGACAATCGTCGGACGCATCTGGCCGGTGGCCGAAAACTATACGGCCCTGGTGATCCTGGATCATTTGTTTATGCATCTGGGATACGACGCCATTCGGCAGACAATCGCTTCCGTCCGGTCCTGACTGTCCATAAAAAAGGCCTTGCTAGGGGCAAGGCCTTTCTTTCCTCGTACCGCGAAACTCCAGGTCGATGGCTATCCGCCGCTGGCCTCAATGGCTGCTACGGCATCCGCCTCGGCTTCTTCTTTGAGAATAATGCTCGGTTTGACCAGGATCAGCAGGATTCGTTTATCCTTGATATCGCTGCGGTTGGAAAACAATCGTCCGAGGATCGGCAGTTTGGAAAGGCCCGGAATGCCGGACTCGATTTCCGCATCCGCCGTGATCGTCAGGCCGCCCAGCAATACCGTTCCCTGATCCGGCACCATAACGCGTGTCGTGATCTGAGAAATCTGATTGACAGGCAGATCGTATGTATCGGTCAGAAGCGTTCCCGTTCCCGGATCCACCGCCTGCACCGTATCCTGCGTAAAAGTCACATCGTTGAGCATCGTCTCGATGTTCAGAATGACGTATTTTTTGTCGGCCGTAATCACCGGGGTAACCATCATGTTGATCCCGTCTGAGATCTGATCGATTTCATGGGTCCAGTAGGTGAAGGTTCGATCCGTTCCGGTGGTGGTAATCGTCTCGCTTTCGATTTCGCTGTCCGACTTGTAGTTGGTGACCGTGTTGACGCTGATCATGGTGGACTCGCCGTTCATGACGGTGGCCTTCGGGGCCGTCAGCGTTTTGGAGTTGGAGTGCATCTGCGTGGCGCGAATAATAAAGTCCACCTGCAGATCGTCTATGGCGCCGGTATAGGACAGGCCGAAATTCAAAGCCGGATTGGATGCCGCCAGCGTAGCCAGAGATCCCGAAACATCCGTATTACTCGGTCGACTCGCTTCAAAAGAATCCATTTCAATGACGCTGGTGGGATCGGACGCCGTGCCAAGCTGCCAGTTATTCATCCGCAGGGTATTGATCGTTACATCCAGCCCGATATCCTCCAGGAAATGTTCGTCCACCAGGAGGAATCGCGCCTCCACCGCAACCTGCTGACCCAGCAGGGCCATCATGCGATCCAGAAAGTCCCGTATTCGGGCATGAATCTCCGGCGTTTGCCAGATAATGAGCTGGTTGCCGCCGAATTCATTGATTCGCCCTTCTCCGCCGGCGTCGTACCAGCTATCCGGTTCAATGGTTTCCTGGACAATATAGATAATCTCATACGCACGCATACGCGCCTGCATCTGGGTGTAACCGCCGCCTCCATACATGCCTCCTCCCATGCCTCCCATCATGCCTCCTCCCATACCTCCCATACCTCCCATCATTCCCCCACCCATGCCGCCCATGCCACCTCCCATGCCTCCCATGCCGCCCAT
>JAFGGE010000008.1 GCA_016930745.1 Sedimentisphaerales bacterium | reverse complement strand
GCTCGGAGGTGAAAACCTCCATGACCCGGCCGCTGGTCGGTTCGACGATGCGCACCCGCAGGACGCAGGAGCCGTCCCAGTCGTCGAAGACATAGTTATGGTCATAACCCCGCGTCTGCGTGAGCTGCTCGATCCGGGAGCCGATGGTCCGGGGCGTGGTAAAATCCAGCGGCGTGTCCCTGACGGGCTGAATCTGGCCGGTGGGGATCAGAGCGCTGTCGGCGACGGTGTAGCGGCCGGCGAAAATCTGCAGCAGGTGGTCATGAACATTCCCGCTGCCCGCCCCGGCCAGATTGTAATAGCCGTGATTGGTCAGGTTCAGGACCGTCGGTTTGTCGGTCGTGGCCTCATATTCGATGGCCAGTTCGTTTTCGTTACTCAGCCAGTACGTTACGGTACAGTTCAGGTTTCCAGGATAGCCTTCTTCCCCGTCTTTGCTCCGGTAGGCCATACGCACCCCGGCCCGGCTGCCCTCGGCGAATCCCGTTGCTTTCCATAGCGCTTGGCTAAAACCTTTGCGTCCGCCATGAATGTGGTGCTGCCCGGCGTTAGGAGTAACCTTGTATTCGATCCCGTCCAAAGTGAATCGAGCGTTGCCGATGCGGTTGGCGAACCGCCCGGTCGTGCCGCCGAAGTTGCGGTTGAGATACTCGCCAAGCGTGTCGAATCCCAGCACAATATCGTCAAAGCGGCTGTTCCGGTCCGGAACACGCAGCGAGATCAGCATGGCGCCGTAATTGATCACCCGGGCCTGGAGGCCGTTGTCGTTCTGCAAGGTAAATACATGCACCTCCTGGCCGTCCGGCGTCTGGCCGAAGGGCTGTCGGAAGACTCCGGTCAGTTTCTCGCCGGAGCCGGCGCCGCCCTGTAAGCAGACTACAGTGAAAAAAGCACACAGCACGATGCATTGCGTCATTCGAATCTTCATGGTAATCCTCCAAATGTATATCGACTATTATTCTATAAGAAACATGCTACCATTCGCAGAATCCGGATTCAAGGCTCGACCTGGATCGACGGGCTGGACAAGACGATGAAAAGCCGATACCATAGGTGCAATGGAAACGACTTTTTTGAGGAGAATCCGATGCGTATGGTACTCTGCAAATCCGTTGTAATGGGTAGCGCCATTCTGATCGCCTGTCTGTTCCTGCCTGGTTTGGCGTACTCCGAACAAGGGCAAATCCTCTGGCAGATCGGCACCGACGACAATAATACCGCTGAATTCGCCCTGGGGCCGGCAGGACATGGGGAATACTCACAAAAATTCGGGCCAGGCAGCCTTTTCGTGGTCGGAAAAAGCGATCCCAAAGAGGACTGGGCTTATATCCAGCCCGGACCGGAGGACGCCTGGGCCGGCAATAAAAGCCATACCTTTACCATTCTCTTTGGGCTCGAAGCAGCGCCGAAAGACGGCATCTGTACTCTGACCATCGATTATGTCGATACGCACAGCGCTGTTCCGCCCAAGGTGGAGATCCGGATCAACGATACCACATTCGAACAGCAGACCCCTCGCGGGGCCGGGGACGATTCGGCCCATGGACAAGTGGAAAAGGGCAGAGAACATATCCTGACCGTCGAATTTCCGATAACGGCGCTGCGGCAGGGAAACAATGTCGTCACGTTGACTTCCAGGACGGGAAGCTGGGTACTGTACGACTATCTGAAGCTGGAAACGCCGGCCGGCCTGAAGCTTATTATCGAGGCCGGGGATATCACCCGACTCATCGAAGTCAGGACCGAGCCGGCCCTGGTGGACGGACGGGACGGCAAACTCTACCAGCCGATCCAGGCGCGACTCCAGCGCATTGGGGCGCCGGTGGATTGTGAGCTGCGTATTGAAGGGAAGGCAACCGGGGCAAAGCTTGAAAGCGGCTTTAATGAGGTGACCGCCCTGCTGCCCATGGTCCGCAGCGAGAAGGAGGTGACCGTCGAGGTCCGTCTGGGCAATGAAACTCTCAGCAGCAAACAGATCGCCGTCAAGCCGGTCCGCAAATGGACCATCTATCTGCTGCATCACACCCATCTGGATATCGGATATACCCATGTCCAGACCGAGGTGGAGCGAATGCAGCACGGTTATTTGGATCAGGCCGTCGAACTGGGGGCAAAAACCGCCGACTATCCGCCTGAAGCGAAATTCAAATGGCTGCCGGAAGGCCTCTGGGCGGTCGACAGCTATCTCAAGACCGCCTCGCCGGAAAAACGGCAGGCGTTTCTGGAAGCCGTTCGCAATGAGACGATCTGTCTGGACGGACTGTACGGCAATCAATTAACGGCTTTGTGCAATGGGGAAGAGTTGCTCGAGTTGGTTGGCTGCGCCCGCCGGTTCAGCAAAGACAACGGTATCCGGATCGATTCAGCGATGATCACGGATGTGCCGGGGTATACCTGGGGATTGGTTCCAATCCTGGCCCAGAGCGGCATCAAGTATCTGTCCATCGGGCCGAATTTCGGACACCGCATCGGCTATACGCTTTCGACCTGGGGAGATAAGCCTTTTTACTGGGTCGGTCCGTCCGGCAAGGAAAAGGTGCTCTGCTGGATGGCGGGCATGGGGTATTCGTGGTTTCATACCGGCCTCAATTACACGGCCCTGCAACAGAAGCTCCAGCCGGAACGTTTCTTCGATTACCTCCGTCGGCTGGAGGCCGCCGAGTATCAGTATGATATGGTGCAAATACGGTATAACATCGGCTCGGACAACGGACCTCCCGATCCCCATCTGCCGGACTGGGTGCGAAGCTGGAACGCCAAATATGCCTATCCGAAAATGATTATCGCCTCGCCCAGCCAGATGTTCCGCGCGTTTGAGGCGAGGTATCGCAGCGAAGTGCCCGAGGTGCGAGGGGACTTTACGCCATATTGGGAAGACGGCGCCGCCTCCAGCGCCAGGGAAACCGTCCGAAATCGCGCTTCTGCCCGGCGGCTGGTTCAGGCGCAGGCCTTGTTTTCCCTGCTTCGGCCCGGCGATTATCCGGCCGAACGATTCCACGATGCCTGGCGCGAGATCCTCCTGTACGATGAACATACCTGGGGTTCCTGGAACAGCATCAGCGATCCGGAGTGCGATTTTACGAAACAGCAATGGGCCATCAAAAAGGCCTTTGCCGACGAAGGCGCCAGACAGAGCCGCACCCTGATTCGTCAGGCCCTGGCAGGGGCCGCTCGAGGCAAGGTTTCACGGATCACGGTGGTCAATACGCTTTCCTGGCCCCGGACCGCGGTTGTTGTTCTCCCATCGCGATACGAGCTTGCCGGGACGACCGTTCAGGACGAAGCCGGCAAGGTCCTGCTTTCACAGAAACTCTCGGATGGGGGGATGGCCTTCCTTGCAAAAAATGTGCCCCCGCTGGGAAGCTGTGTGTATACCATTGGCAGCGGCGATCCTGGGGAAGCATCGAAACTGGTCATCCGGGACAATGCCTTATCCAATGGGCGGATCACGGTGAAGATCAATCCTGATACAGGGGCCATCGCAGGGCTGCATCACAACGAAATAGATGTGGATTTCGCCGCCAACGGTGATGATATCGGCCTCAATGATTTCTTCTACGTGGCGGGTCGGGATCCCAAAGATCCCAAACGAAACGGTAAGCCTCAGATTCATGTCAAAGAAGTGGGTCCCCTGGTCGCCTCGCTGCGGGTCGAGTCCGATGCGCCCGGCTGCGAAAGCCTGGTTCGCGAAGTGACGGTCTTTGAGGGATTGGATCACGTTGCCGTCAGGGATACGCTGGATCGAAAGAATGTGTACGATCAGGAAGGTCTGCATTTTGCGTATGATTTTAACGTGCCCGACGGGGTGGTCCGGATGGAAGCGCCCTGGGCTGTTGTTCGGCCCGAACGGGATCAAATGGACGGGGCCTGCAAGAATTACTTTACCGTCCAGCAGTGGGTGGATGTGTCCAATGCCGACTATGGCATTACCTGGGCGACGCCGGATGCGCCTCTGATCGAGGTCGGCTCGATCACCAATGACCCCCGCTCTTCGGTCGGCTGGATCAAGAAACTGGAGCCAACCACACGACTTTATTCCTACGTGATGAACAATTACTGGGAGACCAACTACAAGGCGTCCCAGCCGGGCGTGACGACGTTTGAGTATGCCCTGCTGCCTCACGGCAAATACGATCAGGCGGCGGCAACGCGGTTCGGCGCCGAGCGAAGCAATCCGATGATCGTCATCCCCGTGACAGAGCAAACTGGCGGTCTCGATTCTCTGTTTACTCTGTCGATATCCGATGTGATTGTCTCTACGGTAAAGCCGGCCGACACGGGAACAGCGCTGATTGTGCGGCTCTACAATCCAACGCCGTCGCACCAGCGGGTGAGTTTGGAGCCCAATCGATGCAAACCAAGAGAAATCTGGCTCAGCAATCCCTTCGAAGAGAAAGTCCTTTTAATCTCCGGGCCGATCGATTTTGCTCCGTACGAGTTTATTACGCTGCGTCTGGAGGCGCCGTTGCGGGAACTGGCATGGCGATAGGATGAAAGAAATGCATTCTCTGGCGCAGGATCTTCTGCAGGTAAACAACCTTGCATTGCCATTCCCCCTCGACAGCCCACTGAAAGGACACACCCAGTACACACAGAACCCGTTATGATTTTTCTGTTCCAGCCCACTTTTTGGCAGAAATTTTGACAAATATCTCCCTTTGTTATATAATACAGATCTGCATGGGCTTGCAGGGAGGCTTGTCGCTTTTTGGCACGGTTTATTGCTTATTGGAGGGTTTATGAATAAGGCAGTATTATTGACCGTAATCGGTCTGGGACTTTCACTACCCTCATTTTCACAGACGGCTACGTATTCCGGGGGGAGCGGCACAGCCGAAGACCCGTATCAGATCGCCACGGCCCAGGACCTGATTACGCTTGGTGAGACCATAGCCGACTATGACAAGCACTTCATCCTGACGGCGGATATTGACCTGAGCGGCTACACGTTTGACCGGGCTGTGATTGCCGCGGATACCGATGATGATGGGGGTGGATTTCAGGGGACCGAATTTGCCGGGAATTTTGACGGCAATGGTTATGTGATCTGTAATCTGAATATCCGCGGCGCTAGTTGCCTGGGTTTGTTCGGGCGGGTGAAACCGGGAGGATCGATTTCCAGGCTGGGCCTGGAGGCGGTAGATGTCCAGGGAACAGGAAGCTATGTCGGCGGCCTCGTGGGAGAGAGTTACGATGGCGCCATCACCTTCTGCTACAGCACGGGGACGGTTACGGGGCAAGGTGACCGCGTCGGCGGCCTCGTGGGATACTCCGAGGAGTGTACGATTACCTTCTGCTACAGCACGGGGACGGTGACAGGGGGAATTTATTATGTCGGCGGCCTCGTGGGAGAGGGTTACTATGGCACCATTACGGCCAGCTACAGCACGGGGACGGTGACAGGGCAAAGCGACCGCGTCGGCGGCCTCGTGGGAAAATACTGGTATGGCGACATTACCTCCTGTTACTTCCTGCAGACAGCCGGTCCGGTTAATGGGTTCGGCACGCCGTTGACGGACAGCCAGATGAAGCAGCAAGGCAGCTTCGTCGGCTGGGACTTCACGGACGAGACAATTAATGGCATGGAAGATATCTGGCGGATGTGTGTCGATGGGGTTGCCTACCCGCGGTTGCGGTGGGAATTCACCCGGATAGGAGACCTGGCCTGTCCGGACGGCGTCCATACTGAAGATCTGTATTACTATGTTGGTTATTGGCTGACGAATAATTGCTCAGTAGATAACAATTACTGCGGTGGAGCAGACCTGAATAATTCTGGTATTGTTGACTTGGCCGATTGGGCGATTTTTGCAGGAAATTGGGTGAGCCAATAAAAACTTAGCGATGGGTATTCATAGGGCGAAGTCCCTGAGAGGGAACAGGAAACACATTCCTCTTCCAACTATGGCAATCTAAATCCAAGGAAACAGGCATCCCCTCCTGCCTTCTCCCGCCTCAATTTTTCCCTCCCAGTACACAGGGAGTACACTCACAGTACACACAGAATACAAAGCTCCCAGACGCAGAATTGCCGCAGGAACAAATTAGTGGATAACTTGGGGCTGGTATCAAAACACAAAAACCTCATTTTCATTTTGGAAAACGAGGTTTTATTAATGGGCGGTACAGGACTTGAACCTGTGGCCTCATGCATGTCGAGCATCCACGACAAACTGCTACGATCCGCTAAATTACTTCAAAATCAAGACTTATGGAATTACTGAAACACAATAAAACCACGAAAATACACGGAAACACAACCGCAAAAGTGTAGTAAAGTGTAGTCCCATAACGCCAGCATGATCCCTCCATATAGGTATGCACAAAACAGCGATCTTTAGGGATTGAACTTTTCCTACACTGATGAATCATACCCGACTCCCGCATTCCCCGCAATACTTGGGATCGCCGAAAAGCCGTTTGTCGCAGACCGGGCATCTTCTCCCAAATCCGATTGTCCTGCCGCTTTTGGGATTCACTAGGAGAATCAAAAGAGCAACAATGACGCATATGGCCGTCCCAGTCAAAAACTCCTCCCGAATCCAATTGGCCTTACCCGCCACGCCCTTCTCAGCAAGCCAATTTGCCACAGCCAGCACATTGCCCAGAAGCAGAATCATGCCAATCAATGACAGAACGATGATTTTTCGAATTGTTAAAGTCATGTT
>JAFGGE010000150.1 GCA_016930745.1 Sedimentisphaerales bacterium | reverse complement strand
GGCGGCATCCTCATTCAGCTTTGTCTTGGCGCCATCTACGCCTGGTCGGCGTTTACAAAAAAGCTGACCGTCGAGCCGTTTAATTTCAGCAAGACCAAAACACAGGTCATCTTTGCCATCGGTCTGGCTATGTTCGCCATCATTATGGCAATGTTTGCAGGAAAATGGCAAAAGAAGGTTGGTCCTCGTAAAGTAGCCCTTACCGGAGGTATCGTTTTAGGATTAGGATATTTACTTGCCGGTTATGCCGGGACTAGTTTCTGGGGAATTTTATTCGGGATCGGAGTACTTGGCGGAGCTGGAATAGGCCTGGCTTATGTATGTCCCATCGCGGCACTGGTGAAGTGGTTCCCGGATAAAAAAGGAATGATTACAGGCTTTGCTGTGGCAGGATTTGGATTTGGGGCCCTCCTTTGGATCATGCTTACGGGTGGTTTTAAGTTTGGTGCTTGGGTCAACCTTACACCCGGATGGGATGGACTCTATGGAATGGGGTGGAGTGTCAGTGCTGTGTTTAAACTGTACGGAATCCTTTTTGCTGTGCTCGTAGCAATCGGTTCTCTGGTTATGGTGAATCCGCCCGATGGCTGGCTGCCAGCAGGTTGGACACCGCCTACCAGTGGTGTGGCCGCCGCAGGAGGAGTGGATTGCTCCGTCTCTGAAATGGTTAAGACAATCCAATACAAGATTCTATTTCTGACCTTCACTGTAGGAGCCCTTGCCGGTCTAATGGTCATCGGAATTATCAAGTTATTTGGCATTGATGCTCTTGCGGCAAATGGCATTGAAGAAGCTAAAGCGATTGCTATTGCAAATACCGCGATGGGTCTTTTCTATGCCCTACTTAATGGTTTGGGAAGAATCGTGTGGGGTACGATCTCCGATAAGTTGGGCAGGAAAAATTCCATCATCCTGATGAGTGCCGCTCAGGGTGTCATGATGATCGTTTTTTACTTCATTGGGGGGACTGAATGGGGCCTATACATCGGAGCCGCTATTATTGGCTTTAATTTTGGAGGTAACTTTGCCCTCTTCCCGGCAGCGACAGCGGACTACTTCGGAAACAAGAACGTCGGGACAAACTATCCCTTTGTATTTCTTGCTTATGGAGTGGGGGGGATTGTTGGTCCCATCCTCGGGGGAGCTATGGGCGATGCCAAGATATGGATGTGGGCGTTTATTCCTGCTGGAATCGCCTGTCTTATAGCGGCCGTTATTTCGATGGGATTAAAACCCCTTCATATGGCGGGCATTTCCGTGCAGCCGGTAAATCCACAACCGGAACTTAGCGCACAAGCCACGAAAGACCAATAGCGAATACAGCCTGGAGGAAAATCAGGTTCGATGGACAGGGAAGTTCGAGAACCGCGAGGAGCGACAATTGTGTCGGACTTCAGACAGAAGATGGGCGATTCGGGAGCTTTGGTTTCCGGATCGCTCTTTTTTTACAGTCCGTGAAGGGGAAAGACCAGCTTCTTGAGGCGGTCCAGAGTGATATTCAGAATTTGATCGACGCTGCATTTTTGTGCTTCACTGGGGGCCAGCACCCGGTCGCGCAGACCGCCATGCCAATCGCTTGTTTCCAGAAGCACTCCGCCGAGACCGGCGGCCGCATCAATCCCTGTATCTTCCCCGCACAGGACCGTCCAGGCCAGCGCCCAGGCACGGGCTGTGTTTTCGACATTATAACCCCCGCCGCCTGTTGCCAGGATGGGTTTGCCAAAGGCCCGCAGCAGGCCGATGACATCGGCGATGGTGTTATTGGTCAGGCTCAGGTTGGCCAGCGGATCGCCGGACAGGGTATCGGCCCCGATTTCCAGTGCGATAACATCCGGCCTAAAGGCATGGATCAGAGGCAACACGACCTGTCGCACCGCCCGCAGATAGGCTTCATCATATGTGCCCATCGGTAAGGGGATATTAACGGCGAATCCCTTGCCCGGGCCTTCTCCGATCTCCTCCACCGCGCCGGTACCGGGAAAGAGCGTGCGTCCATCCTGATGCATCGAGATCGTCATTACATCGTTTCGATCATAAAAAGCGGCCTGTACCCCGTCGGTATGATGTACATCGATATCGAGAAACACCACCCGCTTGTCCGCCCTGGTCAGCGTCTCGCAGGCCAGAACGACATCGTTGAGATAGCAGAATCCCGCCGCCCGATCCGGAAAGGCGTGATGCAGCCCGCCGGACGGATTAAACGCGACCGAGGCCTTCCCTTGCAGGATGAGTTCGGCCCCCAGCACGGAAGCCCCGCAGGCCAGAACCGAATAATCCCATACTCCCTTGAAGGCCGGACAATCGCCTGTGCCAAGACCAAAGTACAGCATATCCGAATCATATTCACCCTGATTGAGTCGCTCCAGAGCATCCAGATATTCCGGGGTATGAAATATTTCCAGGACTTCCCTGCCGGCGCGCGGAGGGGCGACTTCCCTCTTGTCATCCCCGGTCAGCAATCCCATGGATGCCAGCATCGCCCGTGTCTTACCCGCCCGCGACGTATTGAACGGACAGGAAGGCGGATACGGGTACGCCTCCAACTCCTGACTGTGTATGAATGCTTTTTTCGACATTCGATTCTCGAAATAATCCGGTTATGCCGTAATCTGGCGCTGGGCGTTTTCCAGCCAGGCCTTGTTCAGGATTACGCCCCAGCCGGGACTGTTGGGAACGGCTACCTTGCCGTCGCGCACCTTGAGCACCGGCTGATACAACTCGCGCGTCCAGGGATTGCTCTCGATCGTATATTCCACATGCGGCCCGGCATTGGGGATCGCCCCCATCAAATGCAGGGCGAATACGGTCACCAGCGACAGATTCGCCGAGTGCGGCACGACCGACAGCTTGGCCTTATGGGCCATGGCCACAACCCGCAGGGTCCGCGTCAGTCCGCCCAGATAACATACGTCGGGCTGAACGATATCATACGCCTTGGCGTTGATGATTCGCTGCCACTGGGCCGGATCGTTATCCTGCTCGCCGCCGGCGATCGGCACCTTAAGAGCCTTGTTGACCTTAGCGGTCCATTCGAATTCCCAATAAGGGCATGGCTCTTCGAAATGGATGACCTTGTTTTTCTCCAGCATCTTGCCCACTTCGATGGCCTTACTGACGGTGTAGCAACTGTTGGCGTCGACCATCAGGCCGATCTCCTCGCCCAGAGCCTTCCGTACCGCGGGCACGATCTCTTCGGTCCGGCCGGGCCAGGCGTCCTGATCGTGGCCGGCCTCGGTTCCAATACGGATCTTGAACGCACGAAAACCATGACTGTCGCGTAAAGCGACCATCCGTCGGGCTTCTTCCTCGGCCGTGATCTGACGGCTCATGCTGGAGCCATAGACCGGGATCGCCCCCGGAGCACCGCCCAAGAGCTCGCAGACGCTCTTGTTTTCCAGCTTCCCCCGAAGATCCCACAACGCCGTATCCAGCCCGGACAGCGCCCGGCACATATAGGACCAGGGGTATTTCAGATTGCGGTCCCGGACCAGATCGGTAATGCCGCCGAAATCATACGGATCTTTTCCGATGACCAGCGGCGCTACGCTGCAATGCAGGACCATCGCGGAAATATCGGCGTTGAACGGCGCTATTTGCCCCCAGCCCTCGGCCCCGTCTTCGGTTACGACGCGGACAAAGCTCAGATTCCTGTCTTCTTTGTTCGTAAAGCTCTCCACGCTCTTGATCTTGCGATCGCTTTTGCCCTGCAGAAGCGTCTCGATTGACGAGCCGATGTCCTCTTTACTCTTATCGCCGATCGGATAGCCAAGACCCAGAACCGATCGAGGCGGCGCGACGGTCGCCGCCATCCCCCCGACAATCGCGGTTTTTATGAAATCTCGACGGTTGATTGTTTTCATAATTCCTCTGTCTCCTGCATCCTGACGGTCGGGAACGCAACAGCATACAGGTTCCCGGCACACCCCAAAATCCGTTACTCCATCAATCCTTGATTGGGACATCCACAACAACAATATCGCGGTCGCGGTCGACGGCCACGGCAAGGATACGCCCCGAAGCCTCGACGGCAATACTTTGTCCGCCATACACCCGATCCATCCACGGCCCGCGGGTGATCTGCCCGACCAGATCCACGCCGACGACCGGCGCGCCGATCCGGCGAGCGGCCGATTGTACCACAGAATGGAGTTCTTTTCCATGTTCGGGCCAGTTTTCTTCCGGAGCCGCCCAGCCGTAGGGAACAAAGACCAAATCAGGCTTTTGTCCGGCCATGGCGTCCAGTATATCGGTCCGGAAGGTATCGGCGCAGATCAGGATACCGATACGACCCAGTTCGGTATCGACCGCCGAAACCTGGTTGCCCGGGGTATACGGGGGAGTCATCAGTTCGGTCAGGATATTCATTTTACGATGCGTGAGCAGAATCTGCCCTGCCGGATCGATCAGGATGGCCGAATCGTGCAGTTGGACGCCGTTTTTTTCCGCCAGACCGATGCATACATAGAGACCGTATTTCTTCGCCAGGCCGCAGAGACGGTCGCTGTCCTGTCCGGGGACAGGGCAGGCCCGCTGATGGGCATCGCTATAGACCCAGCCGTAAATCGACGTTTCGGGAAAGCAAGCAATCTGCGCCCCGGCCCGGGCGGCTTCCTCAATGGCATTCTCAATGCGGATAAAATTGCCCGACCGGTCGCCGGACAGGCACAAGATCTGACACATAGCCACGCGAACCGTTTTTCCTTCTATTGACAGGCTCATGGTTTGCCCACTTTCTTTCGTCGCATCGCACCCGGCCGCCGCCCAATAAACAACCAGTAGCGTCAGGACAATCCGTATCCATCGTGCGATGCCGGAAACATCCCTTTCAGGATTTTTTCTCCAGATCATACGTGATCGAATAAGCTTCACCGTCAAACTCCGTATTGACCGAGTAACCGCTGTTATAGAAGATCTGCAGCATCGCCCGGTTGATCGGCAGAACCGTGGCATAAAACCGTTTGACGCCGCGGCTTTTGGCGATGTTGGTGATGTAATCCAGCAGATAGCTTCCCATGCCCTTGTCCTGCCATTCGTCCTGCACGATAAAGGCTACCTCGGCGACCTGGGTCTTGGGATCAAGGAAATACTGGGCGATGGCGACGATCTCTTCCCCGTGCGCCGCCCCCGGAACCACACCGACCATCGCGAGGTTTTGCAGG
This sequence comes from Sedimentisphaerales bacterium, assembly GCA_016930745.1. GTDB lineage: Bacteria > Planctomycetota > Phycisphaerae > Sedimentisphaerales > Anaerohalosphaeraceae > JAFGGE01. The sequence continues at coordinate 12,146 of JAFGGE010000150.1, read as the reverse complement.
TAATCTATGTTGGTCAGCTTCTGGACGTCCTTGTGCGGAAACGTCTTGGTATGCGTAAAGTAACGTTTCTTGACCGACTCGCGAGAGAGAGAATAGAGCATTTCCGACAGGGCCGACTCATCGGTGGGTTTGACCGGTCGGAAAAATATTTCCGTCCCGTCCCGCAGGGTTTCGTAATGCTCCAACTCCTCGGGGTAGCGCACTTTCTCCCATTCCAGCTCGATCTGATCGGGCTGGATATACCGTTGCGCCTTGGCGGCCTGGATCAATTCCTTGCGGAATTTGGGATGGGCAATATTGATCAGGGACAATACGCGTTCGCGAATGCTCTTTCCGTGCAGGAAAGCAATGCCGTATTCGGTAACGACATAATGCACATCGCCGCGGGTCGTCACCACGCCGGCCCCTTCGGTCAGCTTGGGCACGATGCGGCTGACCGTATCGTCCTTGGCCGTCGAGGGCATGGCGATGATCGGTTTGCCGCCCCGGCTTCTTGCGCAGCCGCGAATGAAATCGACCTGGCCGCCGATGCCGCTGTAGAAACGATACCCCAGCGAATCGGAACAGACCTGGCCGGTCAGGTCGATCTCCAGCCCCACGTTGATCCCGACCATCTTGTCGTGCTGGGCGATGACGAACGGATCGTTTACATACTCGGTCGGGTGGAATTCAAAGAACGGATTGTTGTCGATATAGTTATACAGGGCCTGAGAACCCATGCAAAAACTGGCCACCACTTTGCCGTTGTTGATGGTCTTTTTGGAGCAGGTCACCGCGCCGCATTCGACCAGTTCGATGATCCAGTCGCCGAACATCTCCGTATGCACGCCCAGTTCTTTTTTTTCATGCAGGTACTCGGCCATGGCCTGGGGGATCCGTCCGATGCCGCATTCGATGGTGCTGCCGTCTTCGATCAGCCGGGCCAGGTTCTGGCCGATCCGGCGGAGCACTTCGCCGGTCGCCGGCGGCTCCACGGCAATGATCGGCTCGTCATACGGCACAAGCATGTCGATGGAATTGACGTGAAGAAAACAGTTGCCCATCGTGCGCGGCATCCGGGCATTGACCTGCGCGATGACGTATTTGGCGTTGGCGGCGGCGGACTTGACGATATCCACCGACACGCCCAGGCTGCACAGTCCGTTGACATCCGGCGGCGTTACGGTAAGCAACGCCACGTCGATGGGCATCCGGCCCGTCTCGAACAGTTGCGGGATGTCGCTCAAAAACACCGGCGTGTAGTCGCCGATCCCCTGTTCCAGGGCGTCGCGCACATTGTCGGCGACAAAGAAACTGTTCATCTTGAATTTCTCGCGGAATTCCTGCCGGGCATACGGCGCTTCGCCCATGGTCAATAGATGCACTACGTGGGCATCGTAGATGTGCCCGCCGTGTTTGACCAGTGCGTCGACCAAATGCTGCGGCTGGCCGCACCCGGTGCCGATAAAGATACTGTCGCCCGGCTTGATCCGCTTCATCGCCTCGGCCGCGGTGCCGATCAAGTCTTTGTATTTGTCTTTCCAGTCAAATTCCTGCATCGTATCGTCCTCCATGAACAACCGGCAGGCCCATACAAACCTGCCGTTGGGAGCCTATTGACTTGTCTTATGCCTTTTCCAGCGTCATCATAGCGTCGACGGCGATGGGGGTGGTTCCCTCCCGACCGACGACGTAGGGATTCACTTCGACTTCCTTAATCTGCGGAAACTCGGTTACCAACTGGCTGAGCCGCTGAAGACCCTCGGCGATCGCATCGATATCCACGGCTTCTTCGCCGCGGGCGCCGCGAAGCAGGTCGTAGGTCTTGGTGCGCACCAGCATTTCCTTGGCCTCGGCCGCCGTCAGAGGAGCCGGGTAAAACACCACATCTTCCAGTACCTCAACCAGCTTTCCGCCCATGCCGAACATCATCAACGGCCCAAATCGCGGATCCCGGTTCATCCCCAGGATGACCTCGCGCCCTTTATCGACCATCTCTTCGACGCTGATGCCGATGATATCGGCGTCGGGGGCCTTCTTGGGGATGCGGTACATCATCAGGTCAAAAGCGTCCATCACTTCCTGATCAGTCCGCAGATCCGTCTTGACCCCTCCGATATCGGTCTTATGAATGATGTCGGGCGACCAGATTTTCAAGACGACCGGATAACCGATGTGATTGGCGATATTGACGGCCTGCTCGGCGGTGGTGGCAATCTCGCCGCGCGGCGTGACAAAGCCGTACGCCTCCAGAATCTCTTTGGTCTCGGCTTCTCCGATTTCCAGGATGTTCTGCCGCAGCCGTCGTTCGATAATCCGCTCGGCCTTGTGCCGATTGACGCTGAACAGCTTGACCACCCGCTTGGGCCGGGAGCGCCATTGGGAATAGTTGGCCATTACCTTGATTGTGCCGACCGCACTTTCCGGAGAGTCATATTGGGGAATGCGCCCCTTTCGCAAGACCTCGCCGGCTTCAGCGATTCGGGAGGCACCCAGAAAACAGGTCAGAACGGGTTTTTCGTCTTTTTCCTTGGCCACCCGGACCACTGCTTTGGCTGTCTCCAGAACCTCGGTCATGGCATGCGGGCTGAGCAATACCAATACGGTATCTACGTTCGGATCATCGAGGGCGGCGTGCAGAGCAAATTCATACCGGTTGGCCAGGGCATCTCCCAGTAAATCGATGGGATTATCGACATTCGCTACTCCCGCCAGTTCTTTGGCATTACTGAATTTCCGAAGGGTTTGTTCCGAAAATTGCGCCAACTGAAGGCCTTCTCTTTCGATTGCATCGGTCGCCATGATCCCTGCGCCTCCGGCATTGGCGATCACAGCCACCCGTGGTCCGGCCGGCACGGGTTCATAGGCAAAAGCGCGGGCATAGTCAAACTGGGCCTTGATCGAAGGACACCGGACGACGCCGGCCCGCTCGAAAACGCATTCGTAGGCATTTTCCGATTCGGCCAGCCGGCCCGTATGGGAGGTGGCGGCACGGGCCCCGGCCTCGGTTACCCCGGATTTCAGCAGTAAAATCGGCTTGATTCCGCTGATTCGCTCGGCCTGGCGGATAAAAGCGTCCCCGTCCGTGATAGTCTCCAGATAGCCGGCGATCACTTTTGTGCTATCGTCCTCGCCCAGGGCCCGCATCACATCCATTTCATTGACATCGGCTTTGTTGCCGATGCTGACCAGCTTGCTGAAGCCGATATCGGTCGCTCCGGCCATATCCACCATGGCGGCCAGGATCGAGCCGGACTGGGAAAAATAGCCCACTTTGCCCGATTTGGGCAGTTGGCCGCCGAAACTGGCGTTGAGCCTGCTGGCAGGGCACATTACCCCAATGCAATTGGGTCCGATGATCCGCATGCCCGCCGAACGGGCGATATGCACGATCTCCTGTTCCAGACGGGCCCCTTGCGGTCCGGATTCCTTAAAACCGGAAGAGATGATAATCACGGCCTTGACGCCCAGATCGGCACAGTCCTGAATCACGGTCTTGACGAATTGCGCTGCGATGACGATAGCCACCAGATCGGGGGTCTCTCCGATACTTTTCAGATCCGGAAAACATTTGACCCCCTGGACCTCGCCGGTGGAGGGATTGACGGCGAAAAGTTTCCCTTCGTATCCGGCACGCAGCATGGCCGAGAGCACTTCGTAGCCGACTTTCCCCTTGGTCCGAGAGGCCCCCACGATAGCAACCGACCGGGGGGTGAAGAAGCTTTCCAGACTCATTCGCACCTCAAATCATTGCATTTGCCGCCGTCTGTCTCCTGGCATTGACTCTACGCAGGCCCAACATGCGTTACAACAGGGGCTATTGTACCTTTTTTATTTCGTCGAACAAGCAGTTAGCTCCCGATTCCCGAAAGAGAATCACAATGGTCCTCGGACTCCTTGTCTGGGACAGAGCGGCGAACCAGGACGGAAAAAGCAATCTGGTAATATCGGTATTATTTTTTTGCATAGTAGACTTTTTCCCATGTACATTCGATGGATCGACGGGTATAATCCCTCTGAAATATGGGGGATACCAAAGGATCGGATAGTGTTGAAATGAATCGGAGTTCTCAGGGTGTAAGTGAGCATTCCAGGCCTGTCCGCCAATTCCACATGATGATCAAGCCCATTGGGCCCGTGTGCAATCTGGGCTGTACGTATTGTTATTACCTCAGCAAGAAAAATTTTTACAGCCAGGAATCGCAATGGCGCATGCCCGACTCTATCCTTGAACGCCTGATTCACCAGTACATCAGTCAGCAGGATGGGCCGGAAATCAACTTTTCCTGGCAAGGGGGCGAACCCACGCTTCTGGGTATCGGATTCTTTGAAAAGGTCGTTCATCTTCAAAAGCTTCACTGTCCGCCCACCAAACGCATCGAAAACGACATACAGACCAATGGAACCCTGCTGAATGAGGACTGGTGCCGGTTCTTGCGAGAAAATCGGTTTCTGGTGGGTGTCAGTATCGACGGACCCGGGCAACTTCACGATATCTACCGTGTCGATTCACAGGGACAGGGCACCTTCGACAAGGTCGTTGCAGGAATTCGATGCATGCAAAAACACGGGGTGGAGTTCAACACGCTGACCGTGGTCAATCGGGAAAATGCAAAGCACCCCTTGGAGGTATATCGATTCCTGCGGGATGAGCTTGGCTCCCGGTACTTGCAGTTTATTCCCTGTGTCGAGCCCAAGGACTTTACCCAGGTCGCCCCACGGCACTGGGATAAGGCCAATTTACCCGTAGCAGGCGATACTGCCGCCCGGCCGGGTACGGCGGATTCCATCGTCACCGACTGGTCGGTGGATCCGGAACAGTACGGTCATTTCCTGTGTTCGATTTTTGACGAGTGGCTGCACCATGATGTGGGAACGGTGTTTGTTCCCCTGTTCGACTGTGCCCTGGGCTGTTGGATGGGGATGCCTTCTTCGGCCTGTTACTTTGCCGAAATCTGCGGCAAAGGCCTGGCGTTTGAGCACGATGGCAGCGTCTATGCCTGCGACCATTATGTCTATCCCGACTATAAACTCGGCAACATCCGGGAAACAATACTGACCGAGATGGTGTATTCTTCCCGGCAGGCCCATTTCGGTGTGGATAAGACCGACCGCCTGCCCCGGCACTGCAGGGAGTGCGAGGTGCTCTTTGCCTGCAACGGCGAGTGCCCCAAGAACCGCCTGCTGCGAACGCCGGACGGAGAGCCGGGTTTGAACTACCTTTGTGCAGGCCTGCGGCAATTTTTCAACCATATCGATCCGTGGATGAGGCGGATGGCCGACGAGATCCGGGCGGGCGGGACGGCTGAGGCGGTTATGACAAAATTGCAGCGCAAGACGGCACCGGTCCACCCGATACACACCATACCCCGGCCACAGACCAAATTGAACGCCAAATGCCCGTGCGGCAGCGGGCGAAAATATAAGAAATGCTGTTATTCGAAGGATCGACAGAAGCAACCACAATAACAAGAAAAATGACTTTAACCTGGCTGTGAAGATGTCAATCCCAGCGGTGATGCCTATGACCATTCGTAGGCCGTCGTCCGACGCCAAGGGTGGTCCAGGGTCTTACCACTGCTTCAAAGAGTGCCATTCACGACAGAACATGGATTGCCCCGACAAAACAGAACTCGATCTGATGAAGTAGGTATTTTCCATCTAACCTTGTAGGTATTATCATCTTTCATGGTAGGTATATTTCTCCTTGTACATTCTGTAAGTCTAGTGACTGGACGATGCCGGCACTATTGCCGTTGATGAGACAAGCAATGAATATATGGGGAATGGAAAAAGTGTTTGTGCCACATTGGAGTATACGACGCACTGCAAACGGACTTTAACAGAAGTGGAAGTCAAAGCCTTAGCCGCCATGGGACAGTAACCTGTCAGATTTTATGAGTTCTTGGGCCGTGGGATCCACCTCTCACGGCCCTTTTTACGATCTCCTCACAGAGGTGCCATATTACACTTTTATATCCCCGTCTTTTGTCATTTACGGCCTGCGGAGGCCTCCCGGCCGTTCTGCCTGGATTATCCGCCTGTAAGCCCTTGTCCTGTAAACATTTAAAATGTACAGAGCAGGGCTGTTGAAAAAGAAAGTTATCCCAAAGTCTTTACAGGGCCGGCATGAATTGGTAAGGTATTGCTTCTGTGCCGATGTAGCTCAACGGTAGAGCACGGCTTTCGTAAAGCCGGGGTTGTGGGTTCAAATCCCACCATCGGCTGTGTATGGTTTTTTTCGGCGCCTCTGCCGGGGATCTAGCGAGTCGTGATACCAACCGACACAACATCGCAGGCTTGTAAAGTACAGTGCGATCTGTATCGCCAAATGGCTCCGTCGGCAAAATTTACAATCGTATGCGAGGCCTATCGTTTCGGTAGGATACTGGCGACGGAGGGAATACGAATGCGTTTTCCCGAAGCCGACGATGCGCAAGTACAACACATCTGGATTAGAGAGCATCTAGGGGAAGAATTGTACAAGGCCGTCTATGGGATTGAAGAGAATGAATGATCCTGCGCAAACAAACGCGATAGTCGAATTTATCGACGTTATAGATGAATTGAAAATCGAATATGCCGTCGGCGGCTCCATCGCAAGCTCTGTGTATGGCATACCCCGGTTTACCCAAAACGCGGACATTACAGTCAAGCTTAGCGAAACAATCGATAAACCGTTTTGTATTGTCTCTCTTTCAAAAAGCAATCTCTGAAAATGAACACAGATAAAAAGTATCAATCTTTGAAAAAAATACTTGGGGGGATGGGTAAAGTTGTGATCGCCTATTCCGGGGGCGTGGACAGTACGTTCCTTTTAAAGGCCGCCGTCGAGACGCTGGGCAAAGAGAATGTGCTGGCCTGTATAGGCGTCAGCGGCTCGCTGGCCCAAAGCCAACATGCCCAGGCCATGGAAACGGCAAAGGCCATCGGGATCCCCGTCCGAGAGGTATCAGTCGATGAACTGGGAGACGCCGCTTATGCCGCTAATAAAGCCGACCGTTGTTTTCACTGCAAATCCCATCTGTTTACCGTGCTTAAACATACAGCCGAGCAGGAAGGTTTCGAACATATTCTCTGCGGCAACAACTTTGACGACAAGGATGACTTCCGACCGGGCAATCGAGCCGCTGTTCTGATAGGCGTTCGCGCCCCGCTGATGGAGGCGGAGCTTACCAAGGCCGATATCCGCCAGTTGAGCCGGCAACTGGGCTTGGCCACTGCCGAGATGCCTGCCTCGCCCTGTCTGGCCTCACGGATCCGATACGGCCTGGAGATCACCGAAGAGCGTCTGAAACAGGTGGAGCAGGCCGAGGATTTTCTGCGTTCGCTGGGGCTAGATGAATTCCGGGTGCGGCACCATGGCGATACCGCCCGTATCGAAGTCAAGCCCCTGGATATCCCCAGGATCACTCAAAATCCGACACGAATGCAGATCGTGGAAAAGCTCAAAAGCCTCGGTTTTCGTTTTATCAGTCTTGACTTGCAGGGCTTTCGGTCCGGGGCCCTGAACGAGGTCCTGTCCGACGAGCAGAAGCGGCAAAACAGGTAGGCCCCCGCCCGGATACAGATTTTCACTGCAAAAGTTTCAAATATACTACCATGCCGGCCCTGTTGGGCAGATAATTGTCAATCGTCCCGCTTCGGGTATAACCCCGCTTTTCGTAAAAAGCCCGCGCCCGGGCAAAATCCGGCATATCATATGTCTCGATGAAGAATTTGCGGTAGTCCAGCTTTTTGGCCATGGTCTCGGCGGCGGATAACAATGTCGTTCCCAGACCTTGTCCCTGCAACTCGGGGTGCACGCAAAACCAGGTCAGCCAGACATTTTCCCGCGGGCCCCAGATATAGTTATGCAGTCCGACCAGACCGAGAATCCGTCCCTCCCTGCGGTATAGGTAATACTCTCGGCCGTCGTTGAGACCATGATCCAAACAGCCAAAATGAAAGTCCATCGTCTTATGGGCGAAACGGGCCTCGATGCCGTTCATCGATTTTCGTATCAGTTCGACGGCGGCCTCGATGTCCGTCCGCTGCATGGGCAGTAATGAAATCGGAGTTTGCGGCATTTATACCTCTCCTGAACGCTATTGCAGGTCAGACTTTTTTAGAATCCACCAAACACGGTATCGTAGTGATAAGATACGATTCCGGCAACGGAAAGGATGAATAAGAAAACAGAAATTTTGAAGTCTTTACCTGGCCCCATTCTCCAGGCAGATGCGCGCCGCCCGCCGGAGCCGTTTCAGGCCGGTCCATTCGACGACGGTTCCCTTAAACAGGCTTTCAAAAGCCGCCTGGTCCCATTCGACGACCTCCTTCAAGGGGAGCCATTTTCGCTCGCCCCGAAAACCAAAATCAGCATTACGCATGGGAGGCGCGTTTGCCGTATATGGACAAGCCAGGATACATTCTTCGCAGCGATACACGCGATCCCCGATCCTGGCGGCAACTTCGGAACAAACGGACCCGTCAAACTCGCCCGTCAGATAGCTGATGCAGCGTCGGGCATCGAACCGTCCATCCGGCTGCAACGCCCCCGTGGGACAGGCATCGAGGCATTTCCGGCAGGCCCCGCAATCCCGACAGATTGCCTCATCCGGCTCCAGGGGTAACGTGGTCAACAACTCGCCCAGAAGGATCTGCGGTCCCCGTTGCGGGTGGATGAGCATATGATTTTTCCCGATAAAGCCCAGTCCCGCCCGGCGGGCCAGGGCACGCTCGGCCAGAGGGGCCGAATCCACACACGCCTTGCAGTGAATTTCTTCCCTTACGGTCGATTCCTGTATAAACGAAGACAGCTTGAAAAGTCGATCCTTGATGAAGGTATGGTAGTCGTCATACAGAGAGTAATTGACAACACGACCATAAGGACCCTTTCCGTTCGGTTTCACGGATAGATCCTCAGGCGGTTTATAGTTCAATCCCACACAGATCACGGACTTTGCTCCGGGCAGAAGTTTTCCCGGATCGATGCGTTTCTCGATATTGCGATGCATATACTCCAAATCGCCGGCCAGACCCTCATCCAGCCACCGGCGCAACTGTTCAACGTCCTCGGGATCGATCGGTTCGGCGGTTGTTATCCCGACCAGGTCAAAACCCAGTTCCCCAGCCTTATCCTTGATTTGCGTTTCCCAATGCTTCATTTAAGATTCATAATCCATCAACGGCGACCAAATTTGATCCTGTATTCCATAAATTATATTATCACATTGAACAATTTCCTGCAATCAACCCGGTCAAACAGCTTGTCAATCGGGTGACAGTGGTTATGATTAGCGATAGATTCGGACAAAATGTAGTGATGTCTTCAAGAAGGAGAGAATTATGTTCGAACTGGCCACCTACCGATGTCCCCACTGCGGCGCGGAAATCCGCGACAAGCTCTCGGATGGTCAGGAGTTTGCCTGTGGCATGTGCCACAGACAGTTTCGCGTTCTTTTGGATGAGAGGACTCAAAAAGCCGGATTCGTTCCAATGGATCCAAACACTGTTCAGGAGCCGCTCGGTCTTCCCAAGGGCAGTGTTCGAGCCATAGCCACTCTCGTGACAGCCGGATGCTGCTGGATCCTGATCGTATTAGGCCGTTCGGTTCCAGGATATGTGCTGAGTCTTCTGTTAACAATCATAGGCTACTATTTTGGCTTTCGCCAGAAGATCAAAACCGCCGAAAGCCGCATTCTCGACGCCTCAGCGCAGGCCCAGCAGCCGCTGTATCTGCCCGGCGGATTCATCCGAGTGCTATTGATCCTCGGATTCGGACTGAGTGCGATTATCCTCTATGCCCGCGATCAATTAAGCCAGACGGCCTACCTGGAATTTTTCCTGATCCTGGCCGGTCTTGTGGCGGGATATTTCTTCGCCCGTGTTTTTGCCGAGGCCTCCGGCGGGCCGGCGGGCAATCTTATCAATCACGTCAAAGGCGTTCTGGTTCTGGGCGCCACTCTGAGCCTGGCGATTCTACTGCTGGGGGGACGATACATAGAAAGCCCGCATACAGGCCTGGCCCTGGCATGTGTTATCAGCTTCTACTTCGGATCCCGGTCGTGATGAGAGACTATCCGGCAGACCAGCAACGAGACATTACGCTTAACCCGGTCCGACCAGCCGGAAGGTGCAGCCGTGCGGCAGATGCACGGCACGAAGACCCGGTATGTTGGCGTTGATATAGTCGGTAAGAGTCACCATGCCCGGCTCTTCCGATACCCCATGATGCACACGAATCACAGGATGACCGGTATCCTTGGCATGCTGGATCACCGACCAGTAGGTGCTTCCATCGTCGGTCACCACGGAGCAGTCACACCCCATCTCCCTGAAAACGGAGATGTCGCAGATGCAGCCCGTGCCGATGCCGATACGGGAGACTCTGGTCTTGCCGTTTCCCGTGACCTGTACCATAGGCTCGCCGATTTTCCCGCAGCGGGCCGCCATCCGTCCTGCGAATTCCTCCAGACTGGTCGGTTGGATATCGTAGCGATGGTAGAAAGCATCATGGATTTTGGCTGGTTTCCCCAAACCAAGAAACTGGCCCCATGCCGAAGGAATCCCGATTTCCGGAAATCGGTCCCAGCAGTCGTGATTGCGTACGATGACGATGTCATGTTTTTTAATAAATTCCAATTTTTCCAGCCCCGCCGGATCGGTGGGCCGCTTGTCCCAGTGATCCCAGAATGTCGGTTCATGGCAGATCAGAAAATCATATCCCTGCTCGACCATCGTTCGCAGAGCATGAAAACTGGGCATCCAGGTAACCATGCAGCGGCCGACTACCTTCTCCGGGTCTCCGATGATGACCCGGTCCACGGTTTGGCCCCTTGTTAACCATGGCGATCGTGACAGAAAATGCTCGACGACATCTTTCACTTTCAAGACGGAGGCAGGTTCGGCGGCAGCACGGCTTGATACAGCGGTGTAGGCAAGGCCGATGCCGGCGGCAGCCAGAAACTGGCGACGATTCGAACTTGAAAATGACACCGGTCCGGAAGTCTCAATCTGTCCGTTAATCATTTTTGAAAGTTCATATTTTCGCATCGTCACACCTCTTTCCTTGTGCAAAACACCCTGCCAATTCTGTTCAAAAGCTCAGACAGCTCTCTTTAAATATACACCTTATCCATCATACGCGGGAAGGGAATGCACTGGCGGATATGTTTTTCGCCGGTGATCCATGCGACCGTCCGTTCGACGCCCAGCCCGAATCCGCCATGCGGCACCGAGCCATACTTGCGCAGGTCCAGGTACCAGCTATAACTGTCGGGATTATACCCTTCCTCACGGATCCGGTTCAACAAGACTTCGTAGTCATCCTCGCGAACCGAACCGCCGATGATCTCGCCGAAACCCTGCGGGGCGAGCAGGTCGAAATTCTCGACGACCTTTGGATTGCCCCGGTCAAATTTCATATAGAAGGCCTTGGCCGAGCGGGGGTAGTGGGTCACAAAGACGGGCTTGTCGTGCATGAGCGAGATGATCGTCTCATCCGAGCCGCCTAGGTCTTTGCCCCATTCGAACTCGGCGGCCAGTTGAGCGTGCTTGGGATTGTTCTCGATCTTGATTTCCAGCTCCGACAGCTCGCTTCGCAGGGCGATCAGTTCCTGGGCATTTTTTTCCTGTTTCCATTGTTTGAGGCCGCCTTTGGCATCTTCGGCCTCGATCTGGGCGATGCGTTTTTCGATGCCGGCTTTCTGGGCCTGAAACTGGGCCAGTTGGTCGGCCATGAATCGAGCGGTCCGATCGCTGGTCAGGATCTTGGCGACCTCGGTATAGGTCAGGCGGACAAACGGCGGGGTAATTTTTTCCAGGGCGGCGATATCGGCCCCCAGCTCTTCCAGTTGCGGGCGGTTGTCGGCCAGGACTCGCCGGACGATACTGGACACGAAATTCTCCCCCAGCTCCAGCAGGCCGGGCAGGTCGGTATAGGCCACCTCCGGCTCGACCATCCAGAACTCGGTCAGGTGGCGCCGGGTCTTGCTCTTTTCCGCACGGAAGGTCGGCCCGAAGCAGTACACCTTGCCGAAGCTCATCGCCGCTGATTCGAGGTAGAGTTGCCCCGTCTGGGCCAGGTGCATCGGCTCGCCGAAGTAGTCCACCGCAAAGAGCGTCTGCTCGCCCTCGCCGGCGATGGTCGTGAAGATGGGCGTATCGACCAGCGTAAAGCCGTT
>JAFGGE010000149.1 GCA_016930745.1 Sedimentisphaerales bacterium | reverse complement strand
CGATGGCTTGCCCTCGAGGAGAGGACAAGAGGACGCCGAAAAGGCGAAGTGAGCCTGGAAGAGAGAGGAGAACGAAACAACGTTTGACAGGCCGGCGCTTGTGGTGTGTCCGCATCGCCATGTTTTTTTTGGCCCCCCTATTGGTCCTGGTTCTGCTGGAATTGACGCTCCACCTGTGCGGCGAGGGACGTCCCGCGGCGTTTTTTATCCCCTCCCGGACCCCCGGCGTCCTGACCACCAACGAGTGGTACGTCTGGTTCTATCATCATCCACCGCCCGGCTCGCCGCATCCATGCCTGATCCGGGCCGACAAGCCCAACAATACGATCCGCGTTTTTATCCTGGGCGAATCGGCCGCGGCGGGTACGCCCGATCCGGCGTTCGGATTTGCCCGCATCCTGGAGTTCATGCTTCAGTCCAATTTTCCGGAGCATCGGGTGGAGGTCGTCAATGCGGCGGTGCGGGGCATTAACTCGCACATGGTCCGCGCGATTGCCGAGGAATGCGCTGCGCTCCAGCCCGATCTGTTCGTGGTGTACATGGGTAATAACGAACTGTGCGGGCTGTACGGACCCCATAGCTTTTTCGGAAAACACCCTTCCCTGATTCCCGCTATGCACACCTTGAAACAAACACACCTGTCTCAGTGGCTCACCCTGCATGTCAAGGGCCATCCGTCGGCACTGCCGCAGGAACAAAAGACGCAGACGGCCGAGTTCTTCCGGGATCAGCACATCGCCCTGACCAACCCGGTCAGAGAGCCGGTATATGCCAACTTTCGAAACAATCTGAACGAAATCTGCCGGATCGGTCTTGATGCCGGGGCGTCGGTTCTGGTCTCAACGATCCCCGTCAATCTTCGCGATTTTCCTCCCCTGGGCTCGCTGCATCGAAAGGACCTGTCCGCCGAACAGCTCCGCCAATGGCGGAAGGACTTTACCGCCGCTGTGGAATGGGAAGCGAAACAACAATACCAAAAGGCCGTCGAACAATACAACAAAGCCGCCGCCGTCGATGATCAGTACGCCGAACTTCACTATCGACTGGCCCGGTGTTATCTGGTCCTGAACGACAACGCGTCGGCTGTGACGCATTTTTCGCTGGCGCGCGATCTGGACGCCCTGCCGTTCCGGACCGATTCCCGTCTGAACGGGATCATTCGAACCGTTGCCGATCAATATAAGGATGAATCCGTCTATCTGGTCGATACCGATGCTCTCCTGCGGAATTCCTGCGCCCAGGCGGCTTTTGGCTCGGAATGGTTTTACGATCATGTGCATCCCGCTTTTGAAGGCGATTACGAAATCGCCAAATCCCTCCTACAAACCGCCCTTGTGGCCTTGCCTCAGGACCACAAGCTTGCGCCAAATGAAACCGGCACAATCCCTTCTGTGCAACAATGTGCCCAGCGCCTGGGGTATACCGAATGGAACCGAATCAACGCCCTTGCCGCCATGGCCCGCATGACCGCACACCCCCCCTTCACGGAACAGCTTGAGCATGACTTGCGTCAGATGCAAACAGAAAGGAAAGTCGCTGCCCTTCAGATAAGTCTCGACCAGAAACGTATCGCCGAATGCCTTCGTACCTATCAGACCGCGCTTGCCGCCCATCCGGAGGACTGGCATCTGCGATATAATTATTCCACCCTGCTCTATCAGCTTCAGCAGTATCCGCAGGCCATCGAGCAGATCCGTCCGGTTGTTGAGAAGTTCCCCGATGTGACCAATTTTCGCATGTGTCTCGGCCATGCCCTGGCCCGTCTAGGCAATATCCCGCAGGCCGCCCAACAATACAGCCAGGTCCTGCGGTTGGATCCCCGTTATCAACCCGCCCGGCCGGTAGCTACCTATTCGGATTAACCGATTGACGTAGAATTCAGCATTGCATAAGATAGTCCGAAAATAAAAGTAATCAGAAATCCGTTCGGGTCTATAATACCTATTTCAAACAGGCTTTTTCATGCCCATCACGATAAGGCTGCTGTTAGTCGTTTCCTTTTTCACAAAAATATTTTGCATTAACGTCCTATAACCTTTGCATTCGCACCGGTATGGGACGCCTTGGACGCCAAGTGGAACACTCCCATAATATTTTCGCTTATTTCTTTCTTGCATTTTTATTATGGGGCCATGAAATAGGGGTTTTGGCGGGGTGATGACGGAACGTGTCAGGGAAGGCGCACAGGCACACGGAGGTTCAGGAATCTGTCATTCGAGTTGAGGAGACGAGGTATGCTCAGGGTCCGATGTGACGGTTGTGGCCTTTGGCTGGATCAGCCGGATGAGATGGCCGGACGAATCGTGCAGTGCCGCCACTGTTATTCTATGATCAGGGCGCCTTTTCTGTCCACACCGGCTGTCCCCGTGCCGGAGGAGCCGCCGGACAAGCCCGATTATTCCCGCTGGGGCATCCTGCTGGAAGCCCTTCTGGCATATGAAAAGACGGCCCCGTCCGTTCCTCTGCCGGAATAAACGTACAGCGGAATTCACCTTGTTTAGTTAATCCGGGGGCCAAACCGGCCGAAGAATCCATTATGCACAGGGATGAAATCAGATACGTGGGGAGAACCAAACAATGAATCTTTCCGATTGTATTTGTTTCAAAGTAACACGCCTGGAAGAACAACTGGGACTCGACGAAGCGATTGATTTTTACCGAAATCAGATCGAGGACGGCTCCATCGAGCAGGAGCATTTTGAACGGCTTGCCGCGCTGCTTCGATTTCAACACCGACATAAAGAGGAAATCGGCGCGCTGCAAATGGCCGTCGCCGCTTATGAAAACCTTGTGTTTACGGAACATTTGCACAGCGCGCTGCCTGTGCTCAACCGCTTCACCCTGCAGTTGAAACAGGCCCGTTCACAATCCCCAGAGGACCGAAACAGCCCTGCCGCCGACCGGCCAGGGAAAAAGAGCCGCAGGCCCGCTCGCATGGCTACATAACACTGGCGTTATCCGTTCCGTTGTCAGCGTTCCGGCCGTGCGCCGATCTATCCCCTTTTACAAGTTTTCCTCTTCCTGCACATCCGGGAGATCTTCGCCTTCATCGATCTCCCACGGTTCGTTTCTTTTCTCCGGCATATCTGTCTGTGGCGTAATCTCGACTTGGCGCGGCCGAACCGGGCTTTCCACCGTCGGCTGCGGACGAACCGGCATCTTCGGGGCATAATCCGGGGCCGGCCGTTCCTGTCGCGGGCGGGTCAGAAACAGAAGCAGCATCCCCGCCACAAAGATCGTCGGAACCAGTCCATACTGCACATACTGGTTGTCCTGTACGCCGAAGTACTCAGGAATCGTGATCTTACCGAAGTCGTATTGCTCCAGGGCTAGAATCGGTTCGACAATCGTCGGATAGATCCAGATGAAACCGGCGGCCCCGGCGAACATGCCCAGCACGGTAATCAGGGCGTCGAAGCGGCCTGCCGCCGCACAGGCCAGACCCGTTCCCGGGCAATATCCGGTCATCCCGAAACCTGCCCCGAGCAAGGCGCCGCCGATGACAATCGTGGCCATCGTAGCGGATTTGACATCCAAGTTGGCATGGCCGGCCAGCTTGAGAATCCACGTACCCAGCATCCCCACCAGCACGAAAACAAAGATTGTCCGCATGGCGTGCAGGTCCTTAAGCCGTAGGGTGCCGATGATCTTGTCGGGATCGGCCAGCCCGCCCAGAAACAGCGCCATTCCAAACAGAACGCCGATGATAAAGGGTGTCAGGCTGAAATTCCATTCCGGCATGGTAAATTGCAGTGCAAGCATCGTCATCCTCCTTATCGCTGCATCTCAGGGGTTCGGGGAAACACCAGCCAGGCCGTCAGCATCCCTGTGCCGAACAGCATGATCGTAAACGGAACGACCGATAGAGACAGTTGCGCCCAGCCGCTGGCGAATTGACCGCTCGTGCAGCCATGGGCGAATCGCGCCCCCAGCAGGATCAGAAAACCCCCGATGAATCCGAACACAAACCGCCCCAGGTAATCGGCCCGTCCGCGGTTGACCTTCCACCAGACGGTCGTGGCCCTGGGCCGCCAGCGCAGGGTGACAATCGAGGCGACAAACGCCCCGACAATCAACCCGACATCCAGCCAGAATCCGCCCCCCAGTTTCTGGTATTTTTCGCTCTTGAGCAGGCTGTGCTGCCTGGCATAGTCCGGCATGACCTGTTTGGCCACGACGCCTTCGACCACGACAAACTGGGTCGAAACGCCCAATGGCTTGTTGATTCCCACGGCCAGAACCTGCACGAGCCCCAGGAGCAATCCGGCCAGCCACCAGGGCAGCGGGGCCTTGCGTACCGTCAAATCATCCATCTGTTTCCCTCCCGATCAGGGCCAGTTTCGATGCGTCCGGTTTTCCGCCAGCCGGACCACTTCGATACTATGATACCACCGTCCGGCCCCGTGCGACAAGGGAATTCCCTGTGTAGTTATGGCATGATAAGCCTGATATTTTGCCTGAAAATGCAGGTTATCATCCATTCGGTCGATAACCTGCGATTGGGGCCTGGTTATCAAGAGTAGTAAGGATATCAAAAACTCTCTTAGAGGACCTATCGGGAGAAACCGTCATCCAGCGTATGTCGAATGCTGTCCCCCTCCACTACAGTATCACTCACGCATCATCCGTGTTTCTCCCTTGTATTCGACAGGGGAAATGGGGTATAATACAGTCTGGTTTATGTGAAGGAAGTTTACAGGAGCATGGGTATGAAAAGCTATTTCGCGGTCCTCGCTGGTTTGGCACTATTGACCACTGAATCCCTACCCCTTGTCAAGACAGAAAATGGATTCTTTTAAGGTGGACTCATCGCCGGTTAATACCGCCGTTGGAACGGAGGG
>JAFGGE010000148.1 GCA_016930745.1 Sedimentisphaerales bacterium | reverse complement strand
GGTAATTGAGCCTGCCTCCGTCAGCGCCGGGGTGGAAATATTGGATAAACGCATAAACCCGCCAGGAGCCTTCCGGCAGGAGGACATCCTTTGTGTCGCCGCTGATCAACCGCATGGTTTTACTGAGGATGGTGGCTGGTTTATGGGGCTCCGGTTTTCCGTCGGGTCCGATCCGCCCGCCGCGAATCGGCGGTTCGGTGTTGATGGGCCTGGCCAGTTGGGCCGCTACGGCGAAATAGCAATCGGGCAATCGAACAGAGGCCGGACCGGTCAAGTCGGTCGTTTCCCAACGCAGCGAGATAGCCCACAGGTCGGGATTTTCGCGCAGGGTACGGTCGGCGGCGCGTCCGCTGGGCCACCAGTATTCATCGACGTAACCAAAATAGCAGTTGGCGGCTTCCGCTTTGGCCAGGGCCTTGTCAAAGGCCTCCATCCACAGAGGACCGAGCCATTGTTCGCGGGGCAGATCGGGCAGGCCCACCATCCCCATGCGGCCATGGGCGTAGCCGGGATTGAGACGCTGGCGGGTCATGGTTTCGGCCATTTTCTCCATCTTATCCGGCTGGATCGGCTCGTCCCAGAACCAGAAGGTAAAGGGGGCATAGATCATGTCCGGTTCGGCAAACTGCTTTTCCAACTGCTCAAATGAGATGGATTTTCGTTGTCCCCCGTTCGATGGGGCGCCTTGTGCCAACGGAAATAGGGCCAGGATGGTTAAAATGACCGATAGAAATCCTTTTCGCATCCCAAAACTCCTTGCAGGGCTCAATATAAGGTGAAGTTTGGCTCCGTTCCGAGCGGCAGCTCCTTGATCGGCTTTCCGTGTTCGTTTCGAAAGATAGAGAGGGTTTGCGGCGTGGCAATCATAATATCGGGCACTTTATCGCCATCCATATCTCCAATAAGAATACTGCTTTCATAGTGTTGCATTTCCGGATCGGACGAAAGCGGCGTCGCGAGCGTGGCAATCCGCTTGCCCTGTTGGTCATACATGGCCCGGTTATGGGCGATCAAGATTTCACAGAGTCCGTCGCCCGTCCAGTCCACCAGGGTATGATGCCGGCTGTAATCGGTGGTGATCCGGGCATGATGTTTCCCGTTTTCATCGATAATCCAGACGGGGCTGTTGCCCATCGGCTGGTGGTCGATATCCACAACGATCTGTGCCGATCCGGCCTTTGGCAGGACCGGCCCGATATCGATGGATTCAAAATGATGCCCGGAAATCTCCCAGATCGTTTTGCCGTTGCCGTCGATTATGGCAAGATTATTGGCCCCGCAACAGGTCAGCGCCAGGCGAATGTCTTCCGGGCGTTGTGCCATCCGGAATACGCGCATGCAGTCCAAATGTCCGCGATTCTGATCGACAGTATTGGATTTGTAGGTCCAGCGAACTGAACCATCCGGATTAAGGAGGGAATATCCGGCCATAATTTCGTCCTTGCCGTCCCCGTCGATATCGACAGGCCGGGGTTGATGGGCCGTACGATAGCCGCCGGGATCGGTAACGCTCCAGAGCAGTTCGCCCTGTTGATCATACGCCCAGATGCGATGGTACCGGTTCTTGACCAGAACATCCGATGCCCGGCCGATCCCTTTCAGGTCGCAGAAGACCAAACAGTCCGCAGCATCCCGGGCGATCTCGATTCGGCGATTCTCTTTACCTGTTTTGCCATCCAGTTCAACGATGGCTTCCTGAGTACAAAGTACAACTTCGGCTTGGCCATCTCCATCCCAGTCGTGAATCTGACAGGCCACATCATGATGCCAGATTTTCCTTCCAATAGCCGGATTCCCCCATCGCCACAAGACCTTTCCTTCCAGGTTTTGAGCGGCGACAGCGCTGGTATAATGGACATCGTTTTCATTGACATTTTCAGCGCTGACAATCTCCACTTGCCCGTCGGAATCTACATCTCCGCAAACAATCCATTGTCCACCGTATTCCTTGTCAAGGACGACCTCTTTCCAGGGATGAATCCGTTTAGCCTCGCCGATATGCGTCCCCGTATCTTTACCATCGAAGGTCAGAGTTGTGCCGGCGGCCCACAAAATCGGAGATAAAAAACAGAGAGTGTAAAGATGGATACATCGAATAGACGTATTGGTAAAGCATTTCACAATGTACTCCCGACAGGTTCGAAATAAACAAACCCAGTATAGTGTTTAATGAAAACAGGGTCAAACCAAATTGCGCAAGGGCTCTTCCCCAGGAGAGCGGATTTTACCTAAAATGTGCGGCGAATACGGCTTTTGAGCCGAAATAAAGAAAGGTTTACGTCCGAAAACAAACAAGGGTGTATTGGGTCTGGTTCCGATGGTACGATCGAGAGGATCGGATAGTGTGTCGTATTTGATTGAAGCGGTGGTTCTTCTGCTCATGGCCACCGGTACGGTCTTTGTCTTCTCGGCCGGGGCCAATGTAAAAACCACCTATGATTTCCGGCATTTTTATGCCTTTACCACCCTTCGAAACATCGCCTTGTTTCCTCTGGCGGTCCTGGTGATGTATATGGTTGCCCGCATGGATTATCGCCGCCTGGGATTTTTGCGATCCGGAGCGATGAAATCGTGGACGCTCTATCTGCTGGCTTTGGCGATTGTTTTGTTGATTCTGACGTTGGTCATTGGCCAGGGAATCGGACCGGAACGACAGTTTGCCCGCCGCTGGCTTCGTCTTCCCCTGGGTTCGGCCAATATCAGCTTTCAACCTTCGGAACTGGCTAAATGGACGGTTATTTTTTTCCTTGCTGCTTTTATGGATAGAAAAGCGGATTCGATGAAATCTCTTTTCCGGGGATTTTTCCCCGCCTGTGCCGTGATTGGGCTGGTAGTCCTTCTCATCATTACGCAGGATTTTGGTACGGCCGCCTTCATCGGCCTGGTTGCGTTTCTCTTATTGGCGATGGGCGGTGTCCGATGGTGGCATCTCCTCGGGCCGGTACTGGCCGCGATTCCTTTCGGGGTCCTTCTCTGGGCGACCGCTCCGAATGTACTGCTCAATGAAACGCGCGTCAATCGAATCGAGGGGTACCTGGCCCGTTTTTGGCCGGATCTGTATCCCGGCGTGACCGCCGGAGCCCAGAATTATCAGGCCGATCAATCCCTGGTCGCCATCAGCACCGGCGGTCTCTGGGGGACGGGACTTGGCAAGGGTATCCTCAAGTATGGGCATCTGCCGGAGGACACCAGCGACTTTATTTTTGCTGTGATCTGCGAGGAAATGGGCTTTGTCGGGGGCATTTTTGTGATCCTGTTGTTCGTGACCTTCGTTATTCTTGGATTTGTGGTTGTTTTTCGCTGCCGGGACCGATTGGGCAAACTGCTGGCCGGCGGGATCGTAACGGCGATTGGTTTACAGGCGGCGATCAATATCGGCGTGGTAACGGTTGTGCTGCCCACCAAAGGGATTCCGCTGCCGTTCATCAGCGCCGGGGGAACGAGTATGCTGGTTACGGCCGCGGCGGTAGGGGTATTGCTCAATGTCGCCCGCCACGGCAATGCCGAAACGGATCTGACCCTGCGATTTTGTGAAGAGACTCCGATTGTTCCACGGAATCTGTATGGTTCTGTCCGAGGTGCGGGGGCATGACCGCCCAGGATCCAATATGCCCGACCCGAACCTATGTCTTTGCCGGCGGGGGCACGGGAGGACATCTCTATCCGGCTTTGGCGGTTGCCGAACGACTTCAACAGAGGGAGCCGGAAGCGAAGATCCTTTTTTTATGCAGTGATCGTGCCATTGATTCCCGGATTCTCTCGAAAACTTCCTATCCTTTCATTCCTTTGCTTGCCAAAGGTCTCTCGCTTCGTCCGGACCTTCTGGTGAAATTTCTTGTTTCCCAGTGGAAAAGTACCAAACAGGTCCAGTACATTTTACGGTCTCAAACCGGACGAACGGTGGTAACCAGCGTGGGGGGATTTGCCTCCGCTCCCGCGGTTCTGGCAGCCAGGCGGTTTGGATTGCCGGTAGCCATGTTGAATGTAGATATCGTTCCCGGCCGGGCCAACAAGCTTCTAGCCCGGTTTGCATCCCAAATTTTTGTACAGTTCCAGGCGACGAAAGAACATTTTGGAAAATACGCAAACCGGGTGCAAGTGACCGGCTGCCCTTTGCGGTCCGCCTTTGGGCATCCGGATCGAAACAGAGCCGTCGCAGATTTGGACCTTGACCGGAATAAGAAAACGCTTTTAATTACAGGAGCATCCAGTGGATCGGCCAGCATCAATCAGGCGATGATCTCGTTGCTGCCGAAACTGGCCGGACTGGCCGACTCCTGGCAAATCGTTCATTTGACCGGTACTCGAAATTATCAAGAAGTTCAGAGGGCCTATCGGGATGCCGCCATCACACATAAGATCATCGACTATTATGATGATATGCCGAATCTCTATGCCGCGGCGGATCTGTTGATCGGACGATCCGGAGCGGTCAGCATCGCCGAATATGCCGCCGCGGGTATACCGGCGATCTGCCTGCCTTATCCTTATCATAAGGACAGGCACCAATATTGGAATGCAGACCAGCTCGTTCATGCAGGGGCCGCTGTGATTGTCGAGGATCATATCCATGAACCCAGTCGAACGGCAATGGAGCTGTACGCCCAACTGAGCACGAACATGGCCGATGAGACGAAACGGGAAAAGATGGCCCGTGCCGCCCGTTCCTTCGCCCGGCTGGGTGCGGCGGAACAGATCGCGACACAACTTGCCCAATGTTAAAAGAAGGCACTTCTTTTACTGCTGAGAGTGGGGTATAATAACAAATATGAGACAAGAAGCACTAATTAATCCTGATGTCATCATTTGGGCGCGAGAATCCATGAACATGGATCTTGAGGAAGCTGCCAGGAAAATAGGCATCTCTCCTGATCGTCTCGCTCAATGGGAAGCGGGTTTGACGAAACCAACAGTCAACCAAGCTCGAAATATGGCAAAAGTGTATAAACGACCACTTGCTTCTTTTTATCTCCCAGAACGGCCAACCTCTTTGGGTCTCTCTGTGCCACATGATTTTCGGCGTTTGCCAGATGACCAACCCAAAGAATTAAGCCCGGAATTAATAGTGGAGTTGCGTCGTATTGAATATCTTCGAGAAGCAGCTGTTGAACTAGCCGACGATGTTGAACAGGAAGCGTGTAAGTTTATTAAGAGTATTCGACTTGAAGATCCAATACAAAGTGTTGCAAAACGTATAAGCAAACTTTTAGGAATCAACGAAGATTTACGAAGTCACTGGCATACGATTTACGATGCATTCAACGGTTGGAGAAATGCCATTGAAAGTCAAGGTGTCTTGGTAATGCATCTGAATAAAGTGGAAGTGCAGGAACTCCGAGGTATTGCGATAGCGGAAGAGATTTTTCCTTTGATAGCGGTTAATGGAAAGGATTCTGTTGCCGGTCGAATTTTTACCTTGATCCATGAGTTTGTTCATTTGACTCTTGGAGCAACAGGCATGTCAAATCTTATATTAGTAACCCGTCCAACAACGACGGAGCAGAGAGTTGAGCAGTTTTGTAATCAAGTCGCAGGGGAAATCTTGGTCCCAAGGCAAACATTGCAATCGCATAAGATCGTACGAACTGTATCCGGCGAGACCGAATGGTCTGAGGATGACATTAATAAACTTGCTGAGCATTTCAAGGTGAGTCGGGAAGTAGTGGTTCGGCGATTAGTAATTCTTGGGATGGCTACGAATGAATTCTACCGTCGTAAACGAGAACAATATGCTTTAGAGCGTGAAGAAGCAGAGGGTCTATCCGGGTGGCTTCCTTGGCCTCGTCGAATTCTTCGTGCGATAGGAGAGCCTTTTGCAAGAATTGCCCTTGACGCGTATTATCGTGAAGCAATTACCGGGAGCGATCTTGCTGAATTGCTTGGCGCAAAGCTCAAGCATTTACAGGGGATTGAACAACTTATCAGAGATAAATACACGATTATGGGGACTGGTGGATGAAGTATTGTATTGACACCAGTTCCTTAATCGATGCATGGGTTCGGTGGTACTCACCTGAAGTCTTCCCCGGTTTATGGAAGAAGGTCGATGATCTCATTGCAGAATCTCGTTTTATTTCTTCCGAAGAAGTCTTACAGGAGCTCGAACGTAAAGAAGGCGACACTCTCTATTTATGGGCAAAAGAGCGACAAGGCATATTCATTCCTTTGGATGAAGAAATACAAAAATGTGTGAACATAATCATGTCTGAACATCCAACTCTTGTTGATGGCAGAACTGGGAAAAGTTTTGCGGATCCTTGGGTAGTCGCCACTGCTCGAGTAAAACAGTGCACTGTAATAACCGGTGAACAAGCGACGCGAAGCCTTAACAGGCCTAAAATACCGGATGTATGTGAGTCTATGAAGATCGACTGTATAAGCTTTTCTGATTTACTTTTACAAGAAAAATGGCGATTCTTCTAAAACATCTTCCAATAATATTTTATCTATTGATCATGTATGTGCTCATTCAGGAAATAAATAAAGTTGGCAAGTCTGGTGAATAGGGAGGAAATATGCTTTCTGGAGGGAAGCGGTTAGGGCATGTATGCAATCGTTATGTTTTTTTCTTTTTGATAAATGGTATCTTTTGCTTTAATTGGGCTAATGAGATTGTCTTTCCCGACAAGGAATGGGCCACCAAGAAACCGTCGCAAGTCGGGATGGACGTTGGGAAGCTCGAGGAGTTGGCCGGATTTGCCGGTGGTCGGGGGTGTGTCGTGCGACATGGGTATATGGTGTATACATGGGGGGATATAACGGCCCGCCGCGATATAGCCAGTGCGGCCAAGCCGTTTTATAGTTACTTCCTTTTGAAGGCGTGGGAAGATAAAAGAATCCCCGGCCTCGATCAAAAAGTCATGGAATGGGAACCGCGTTTGCGGGAACTTAATGCCGATCTGGGATTCAAAGATCGTGACATTACATGGCGGCACCTGGCCAATCAAGTTTCCTGTTATGGTGTGCGGGAAAAGCCGGGTACTGCATACGATTATAACGACTGGCAGATGGCGTTGTTTTTCGACATCTTGTTTTTAAAGGTCTATGGGGCCTCTTTCGAGACGGTGGATAAGGCGGTTTTGCATCCAATCTTGACCGATATCCTGCAATGTCAGGACAATCCGACGTTTATGGGATTCGGCACAGAAGATCGCCCGGGTCGGACGGCGATTTCGTGTCGGGATTTTGCCCGATTCGGCCTGCTGTATCTTCGTCAGGGCCAATGGAAAGAGAAGAAATTGCTTTCACCCCAGACTGTAAAAATGGTCGTGTCGAATCCTCTGCCCAATTCCATTCCCCGCAGCGCCGGTTTTGAAAAGGGACAGGAAGCCGAGATGATCAGCGATCAGAGATCGATTGGCTCGCGTCGTATTCCCGACAACCAGACCGATCACATGGGAAGCTATAGCTGGCTGTGGTGGATCAACGGAGTGGATCGGGAAGGAAAACGGCACTGGCCGGATGTGCCAACCGATACTTTCGGCGCGTTCGGCCATGGCGGCATGCGGGCCATGGTTGTCCTGCCGGGCCTGGATGTCATTGTCTGCTGGAATGATACGCAGATCGAAGGCCGGGACAAGGAAAATCATACCTTGAAACTGCTTGTAGAATCCATAATCGAGAAACACTGATCCGGGAATCGTATGTCGCAGCCTGCCATTGACATCTCCAACCTGACGGTGCAAATCGACGGACAGACGATTTTGCAGGATTTCTCGCTTGGGATTGATTTGGGCCGGAAGGTCGCTCTGACCGGCCCATCGGGAGGGGGCAAGAGCACGATTCTTCGATGTATTCTGGGATTTGTCGAACCTCAGGCAGGGAAGATATTTGTTTCTGGCCAATCCTTAACAGCTCATTCGATCTGGTCTGTTCGCAAACGGATAGGATATGTGGCACAGGAGCCGGACCTGGGAAACGCAACCGTCCAGGACGTGCTCCATCGTCCGTTTCAATACAAGGCCAATCAACATCTGTCCGGCAATCTGGATCGACTCCCGGACTGGTTCAAACGTTTCGGATTGAACGCGGGGGTATTGTCAAAAGAGGTGGGCCACCTTTCCGGAGGGGAGAAACAACGGATCGGATTGATCTCGGCGTTATTGCTGGAACGGGAGATTCTGTTGCTGGACGAGATCTCCTCCGCCCTGGACAAGGACAATCGACAGGCGGTGATCGAGGCCTTGAAAAACGTACCTGCCACGATGATGATTGTCACGCATGATGAGGCGTTTTTTGAATTGGCCGATCGTATTGTGACGATCCAGCCTGTCCGCGAGGAGGTCGGGGCATGAATATCCAGGATATTACTTTGCTTCGTCTGGCTGCCGGGTATGGGCTGCTGATCTTTCCGTTGGCCGTTATGCTGTGGTATCGCATTCCGATCGTCGGAAGGACGGTAATTGCCGTAGTGCGAATGACAGTCCAGTTGCTTTTCGTCGGACTGTATCTGCAGGTCGTCTTCCGGCAAAACAGCCTCTGGCTGAATCTGGCCTGGCTTATGGTTATGATTCTGGTGGCCGATGTCTCCATCATCCATGGCTGTGAATTCCGGCTGCGGATCTTCCTGACGCCGTTGTTTCTGGCGCTGGTGGCCGGGACAGCGATTCCATTGGTTGTTTTTGTAGGTCTGATCCTCAAGGACGCCTCGCTGACCGACGCTCAGTATGTCATTCCCATCGGCGGGATGATCCTGGGCAACTGCCTGCGGGCCGATATTATTGGCGTTCGCGGATTTTACGAATCCATCCGTAAAAACGAGAAGGCCTATTTGAACTGTCTGGCTCAGGGAGCGACGCTGAGCGAGGCCATCCGGCCCTATATCGCCCTAGCGTGTCAATCGGCCCTGGCACCGACGATCGCGTCGATGGCCACGATCGGCCTGGTTTCGCTGCCGGGGATGATGACCGGCGTGATCCTGGGAGGAGCGACTCCGATGACGGCGATTTTATATCAGATCGCCATCATGCTGAGCATTTTTTCCGGAACGGCGATTACGATTATCCTGGGCATCTTACTGACCACTCGATCCGGCTTTTCTGCTTATGGAGTCCTGCATCGATCTCTGTTTGTAAAATAACAAAGATGCGATGATCTCCTATCAGCTTTCCTGCAATAAACAGCGGCAAAACCGAGTCTTTGTTGTAGATTACCGTTTCCTTCGTATAATAACTGGGTGATGAGAGGATAAAATAGAAAGGTGCGATGGATGAAGACGACGGATATTTCCAGAAGGCGTTTTTTGCAGGAAATGGCGGGTGCAGTATCGCTGGTTTCGGCAGGGGTTGCCGCCAGTCCCTGGATTGGACTATCGGGAGGAGCCGAAATCCGGACCGGTCCCAAACCCAGACAGATCAAGCCGGGCGCTGCGCAGAAGGTCTTTCCCCGCTGGCGGGGATTCAATCTGACTCATTTCTTTACCAAAGGATCCGACGGAAAGCCCTTTGAAGATGAATTCCGATGGATGCAGGACTGGGGATTTGATTTTATCCGCCTGCCGATGTCCTATGAGACATGGGTGGAGGAAGGCGACTGGTACACGATCAAGGAAAGCACGCTGGAGAAGATCGATCGGATCGTCGAATGGGCGCAAAAATACGGTATTCATGCCAGCCTGAACTTTCATCGTGGGCCGGGATACTGCGTCAATCCGCCCGCCGAAAAACTCAGTCTGTGGAAGGATGATGAAGCGTTAAGGGCGTTCCACTGGCACTGGACCATGTTTGCGAAACGATACAAGGGAATTAGCTCCAAATACGTCAGTTTCGATCTGCTCAACGAGCCGCAGCAGCCGGATGAAAGCAGGATGAGCCGGCAGGATTATGTGCGGGTGATGACCTCCACGACAAAGGCGATTCGCCAGATCGATCCGTCGCGTCTGGTGATTGTCGATGGCCTGAGCTGGGGTCGGGATCCGGTTGCGGAACTGGTGGATCTTGGCGTGGGCCAGAGCAACCGAGGTTATGATCCCATGCCGATCAGCCACTACCAGGCCAGTTGGGTCAACGGCGATCGCTGGCCCATGCCGGTCTGGCCGGATTCCGAGGGGAAAACACACAAATGGGACCGGAAACGGCTGCAGGAGCATTATCAGCCGTGGATCGATCTGGCAAAAAAGGGTGTCGGCGTCCACTGCGGCGAATGCGGCTGCTACAATAAAACCCCGCATAAGGTCTTTCTGGCCTGGTTCCGGGATGTGCTGGATATCCTGACCGAAAACAACATCGGCTACGCCTTGTGGAATTTTACCGGAAGTTTCGGAATCCTGGATTCCCAGCGCGCGGATGTGGAGTATGAAGAGTTTCACGGCCATAAGCTGGATCGCGAATTGCTGAAGCTGCTTCAGGAATACTAAGCCCCGAACGATTTAGACCAGCGGCAATACGGCGGCGAACAAGACTGTAACGAACAGGCCGACCACGCCGATCAGGCTCACCGTCACGGTCCATGTCTTTAGGGCCTCGACTTCCGTCAGGCCGCCCATCTTGGCGAAGACCCAAAAACCACTGTCGTTCATCCAGTTACCGCACTGGGCGCCGAATCCGATGGCGGTGGCCAGATAGACCGGATGATACCCCAGATGTACCTGTGCATCCGGTACTCCCAGGCCGGGGATCAGGGCGACCATCATCCCGGAGGTGGTCAGCATCGAAACAGTACTGGAACCCTGGGCGAACTTCAGAAGGAACGCAATGAAAAAGGCCAGAAAAATGACTTTCAGTCCTGTCAGGGTCTGGCCGGACTCGGCCGAAAAAATCGCCTGAATCGCCTGTCCGATCCGAGCTTCCCGCAGCATTGCCCCGAACGCGCCGCCGGCGGAGGTGATCAAAATAATGACTCCGCCGCTCATCAGGGCCGTCTCGACGATATGGGCCAGTTCGATCCGGCTGGGTCGGCGCTGTTTCCAGAGCACCCCCAGCGCGATCGCCGCCGAGAAAAGCATGGCCAGATTGAAATCGCCCAAAATAGATGCGATCGGAAACAGAAGATGCGTCAAAGATCCCTGGGGGGCCTCCTTGGCGGCAGACGATATAAAGGTATTCGCCGAGATCAGCACTACCGGCAGGAGGATCGGCAGAATGGATACGAACAGACCGGGCAGTTGATCGTCGGCCAGAGGTTCCGGCTCCGAACCGGCCCCTTCGATGGGCCGCATGGGTATATCGATATGCCGGATCAGCCGACGAATAAAAAACAGGATAATCACGGCGGTCGGAATCGAGACGGCCAGCCCGATAAGGATCATCGTGCCGAAGTCGATGGCGAACTGCGAGGCAATATAAAGCGGGCCCGGCGTCGGGGGCACCAGAGAATGCGTAATCGAGGCCCCAGCGCCCATGGCCAGGATCAGCAGCAGATACTTTTGGCCGGTTCGGCGGTGCATGGATCGGGCCAGCGGCATCAGCAGGTAAAAAACCGTATCGAAGAAAACAGGAATCGAGAGTACAAAACCGCTGGACATCAGGGAAATCGGCGCTCGCTGCTCGCCCAGCAGACGCATGAACATCCGCACCACCCGGTCGGCGGCGCCCGAATCGATCAGACAGCGGCCGATCACCGCCGCCAGGGCGATCACAATACCAATCTTGCCTGCCGTCGTTCCGAATTCGACGGCGACCCGGCTGATTTTGGAGGCCGGATCCCCCGGCGCCAAGAGACTGACAAGGATCGCGGCGGAGATCAGGGCGATAAAGGCGTGGACGCGAAAAATAATAATCATGCCGACAATGAAGACGATCGCAAGGGCCAGAATCGCCAGCGGACCCCAGGGAGATATGGCTTGTGCTGTATTTGCTGTCGCCAACATGGTTCGATCCTTCCGATCAGGTTGGTATTATCCGTCTGTTTCCATCATGGAGATTGAATCGAAATGCTTGTATAGCAGAAACAAGCCGGTTGTGCAACGATCAGGCAAAGAAAAGGACGGCACAAGGGACGCCCCTCTTATTTTCCCGTAAATCCGAACAAATCAGGAGATATCGGCATGATATTCCTGCAGCGATTTTACTTCCGGCGTTCCGGTTCGCCCAGCCTCGATGCCGACGGCCGAGGCCATGGCCGCGGCCATCGTGGTGATATACGGCACTTTGTATTTGATGGCCGCCTTACGGATATACGAATCGTCATGCTGGCTGGTTTTTCCGATTGGCGTATTGATGACCAGTTGAATCTGTTTATTCTTGATGGCGTCGTCGATATTGGGACGCCCTTCATGCAGTTTGAAGATGGCTTCGCTTGCCAGCCCGCGTTCCATAAAATAGCGGTGCGTTCCTTCTGTCGCCAGAATACGGAAACCCAGAGAAGCAAACTTTTTGGCCGCTTCCAGCGCCTTGGATTTGTCCTGTCCCGCGACGGAGAACAGAACAGTTCCCTCGGTGGGCAGGGTTTGTCGGGCGGCCTCCTGCGCCTTGAGAAACGCCAGACCGAACGATTTGGACATCCCCAGAACCTCGCCCGTGGACCGCATCTCCGGACCCAGAAGCGGATCCACTTCCGGGAACATGTTGAACGGAAAGACCGCCTCCTTGACGCCGTAATGCGGAATGGTCTTTTGCGGAATGCCGATTTCCTTCAGCGATTTGCCCAGGATTAACTGCGTGGCGATCCGGGCCATTGAAAGGCCGCACACCTTGGACACCAGCGGCACCGTGCGCGAGGCCCGCGGATTGGCCTCCAGAATATAGATGGTATCTTTGGCGATGGCATATTGAATATTCATTAGTCCCACAACCTTCATCTCGGTGGCGATCCGTTGGGTATAATCGCGAATCGTCTTGCGATGTTTATCCGGGATCGTCGTGGGCGGAAGGACACATGCCGAGTCGCCCGAGTGAACCCCCGCCAGCTCGATATGCTCCATGATCGCGGGCACGAAGGCGTCCTTGCCGTCGCTGATGGCGTCCGCCTCGCATTCCAGGGCCTCTTCCAGAAACTTGTCGATCAGGATCGGCCGCTCCGGACTGACGTCTACGGCGGCGCTGACATATTCGCGAAGCATGTCTTCGTCATGGACGACTTCCATCGCTCGGCCGCCCAGGACATACGAAGGACGCACCATCAACGGATACCCAATACGGTTGGCGATGGCAAGCGCTTCGTCAAACGTACTGGCCATTCCGGATTCGGCCTGCGGGATGCCCAGTTTCCGCATCATTTGATTGAAGCGGTCGCGGTCTTCGGCCAGATCGATGGTGTCGACGCTAGTGCCGAGAATCTTGACGCCGGCCGCTTCCAGTTCGGAGGCGATATTCAGCGGGGTCTGTCCGCCGAATTGACAGATTACGCCGAGGGGCTTTTCCTTTTCGTAAATGCTCAGAACATCCTCGACGGTGAGCGGCTCGAAGTACAGCTTGTCGGAGGTGTCATAGTCGGTGCTGACCGTTTCCGGATTGCAGTTGACCATAATCGTCTCATACCCCATATCCCGCAGGGCGAAGGCGGCATGGACACAGCAGTAATCGAATTCGATCCCCTGGCCGATCCGGTTGGGGCCGCCGCCCAATACCATCACCTTGGGCTTGTCGCTGACAGCGACGGTGTCCGGGGCGTTGTACGTCGAGTAATAGTACGCCGCGTTTTCGACCCCGCTGACCGGGACGGCGTGCCAGCCTTCAACCACACCGATTTTTGTTCGCTGTTTACGGATATCGGCTTCTTTAACACCCAGCAGTTTAGCCAGATAACGGTCGGCGAAGCCATCCTTTTTGGCCTGTTTCAAAAGATCCTCCGGCAACGTCTTGCCCCGATAGGTAAGAATCTTTTCTTCCAGTTCCACCAGTTCCTTCATCTGCTGGATAAACCATGGCTTGATATAGGTTTTTTCGTACAGGGTCTGCACATCCGCCCCTTTGCGAAGCGCTTCATACATGATAAATTGCCGTTCGCTGGTCGGCTCGGTCAGCAGGTCCATCAGTTCGCCCAGCGATTTGGCGTGGAAGTTTTTGGCAAAACCAAGCCCGTATCGCCCCTGTTCCAGCGAGCGGATCGCCTTTTGGAAGGCCTCCTTATACGTCTTGCCGATGCTCATCACCTCGCCCACCGCGCGCATCTGGGTGCCCAGCTTGTCCTGCACGCCGTGAAACTTCTCGAAGGCCCAGCGGGCGAACTTGACCACGACATAATCCCCGCTGGGGGTGTATTTTTCCAGGGTTCCATCCCGCCAGTAGGGGATTTCGTCCATGGTCATCCCGCCGGCCAGCTTCGCCGAGACCAGCGCGATCGGAAAGCCGGTCGCCTTGGATGCCAGCGCCGAAGAACGGCTGGTTCGCGGATTGATCTCGATGACGACCACCCGGCCGGTTTTCGGATCGTGGGCGAACTGGATATTCGTCCCGCCGATGACCTGAATCGCCTCGACGATCCGGTAGGAGTAATCCTGGAGCTTTTCCTGCAGCTTCGGATCGATCGTCAGCATCGGCGCGGTACAGTACGAATCGCCGGTATGGACGCCCATGGCATCGACGTTTTCGATGAAACAAACGGTGATCATCTGATTTTTCGCGTCGCGGACCACCTCCAGCTCCAGTTCTTCCCACCCGAGCACGGATTCTTCCACGAGGATCTGTCCGATCCGGCTGGCATTGATGCCCCGATTGGCGATGATCCGCAGCTCTTCGACGTTGTAGACCAGTCCGCCCCCGGTACCACCCATGGTATAAGCGGGCCTTATCACGATAGGATAACCCAGTTCGGAGGCGATTTTTTCGGCCTCTTCGACCGAATAGGCCAATTCGCTGCGAGGCATATCGATACCGAGGCGATTCATCGTGTTCTTGAAAGCCAGACGGTCTTCGCCCCGTTCAATCGCATCGACGTTGACGCCGATGACCTGAACGCCATATTTGTCCAATATGCCTGCTTTATATAACTCGCTGGACAGATTCAGGCCGTTTTGTCCGCCCAGGTTGGGCAGCAGGGCGTCGGGACGCTCTTTTTCGATGATCCTGTCGATCGCTTCGACCGTCAACGGCTCGATATAGGTCACATCCGCCATCCCCGGATCGGTCATGATGGTGGCGGGATTGGAGTTGACCAGTACGATCTTGTAGCCCAGCCCCCGCAGGGCCTTGCAGGCCTGGGTGCCGCTGTAGTCGAATTCGCAGGCCTGACCGATGACGATGGGGCCGGAACCGATGATGAGGACTTTATGGACGTCGGGCCGTTTGGGCATGGCATAATCCCTTCCAAATCTTTTCTCCGTGATTGCTTATTGTTTCGCGGCGAGGCAACCGCTTGTTCGGGCAGATTATAGGCAAACCGGCCGGAAGGTCAAAGGGATTTTCCCAGGGGGCGTGGCCGGATCAGCGGCGGATCGTGAAAGGCCAATCGAACGATTCCCCGTTGGATTCGGATTTAGGGATCCCGCCGTTGTCGACCTGGTCCTCTCCGATGCTGTAGACGATATAGCCGGGATGGGTCTGTTTGTATCGCAGGGGCTCGCCGTCGAAAGGATCGAACGGAATTTCTTCAAGATAGATGGGAACCAGTTCCTCCAATGCTTCGGGAAGTTTGCCCTTGGCCAGCCGGTATCGCTCTATCGCAACCGCCGCGCGGGCCGAATGGACTGTCGCATGCACTCGAAGATCGTGGAAATTGATCTGTTCGTAAGATGGCATCGCAGCCTTGGTGAAGAAATATAGTAACGATAAACGGGTGCTATCTGCCGTAATCGCCGTAAATTCTTCATTTCGCTCCGCAGAAGGTAATTGAAGAGCGGTGATGTACCGTTCCAGGAATTCCAGTTGTGCCGTTGCATTGCGTTCCATGACTCCGATAAAACTCAAAGGTTGCGGCTTCGACGGTTGACCCATACCCATAGAATCGGGATTTCTGTAAAACTCGATGGTCCAGACCATATCTCCCCTTAAAGCTCGTGCAAAATCGAGGTTTGATGGGAGGGTTGCAAGCTGCCGATCCAGTTCCGTCAAATACTTCTCATTGAAATTAACGTGATTGAGTGCATGCTCCAGTGTGGATAGTCCTATTTGGGCGACAGACAGTTGGACCAAATATTCGATCAGGAAAAAACCTCGGTTACATGCGTGAACCAGTCCAAAGGCGTCGGTTACGTATTGGTAGGAGGATTCCGAATCGGTATGATTGGCGGCATGTACGGCGGCAAGCGTTAGTAACTGTGCGGAATACCGGATGGATTGATTATAAGGATCAAGAGGCAAGGCAGGTATTTTCATATTCGGTACAAAATAACACTCTTTGATCTGTGCGGCCTCGTGTAAGAGGTCTAGGCATTGCTTGTTCTTTTGGAGAAATTGATCAATGGCGGCTTTCATTTCCTCCGGCATCGGCTGTCCCGGTTCAGGTAGTTGAGCGTCCCCAAGTATAGGTAACTGGGCCTTGATTTCGGCGAAGGGCGCCTGATAGGCCATAAAGGCTTTGGTATAGGTATCGGCGGCGTTGGGTACGCCATCGGGCAGTTTCCGCTGTTCGATCAGTTCTTCGTAACTGGTGGGATAGCCCTTTTCTTTCAATTCGGCGATTTTGGCTTCGAGCTGACTCTTGCCCGTCAGGATGAAGATGACAAAAACGGTCAGACATAAGATGACCAGGCCTGCCAGGACATGCCAGATACGCAGTCTAAAGCGTTTCGTCGTCTGTGGATCCTCGCTCATGCTTTTCTCCAGTTTTCCGAATCGGTTCTTTAGGCTGGAATGCGAATGCCAACCAGGAGACCAGAAGGGCCCCCGACAATAGACCCACCACGGCCAGGATTGTGACAAGAAGAATCGGATTCGGGCCATTACGGGTACTTTGGGCTTCGTAAGCTATGGAAATACGGGAGGGGCTTTGTCGTTCCATCGCTGTCTGTTCGATCCGTCGGCAGATCTGCTCGTACAGGTCCTTCTTCCGGTCCCGGCGGTCGGACAGTTCGTCCATCTGAACCTGGCCGGGCAATGTATCGATTCGGGATGCATCCAGCTTGTCCATTTCCCTGCGTAGACGGTTTTCCTCTTCCCGGGCTTGTGCGATCTGATCGGCCAGTTCGGCGATGGCCTGTTGCCGGTCGGGCGTCTGTGGCCTGGCGGTCTCGACAGCCATCCGGGCCTCGAGCCGGATTCGCTCCATCGATTGCTCCATCAATGCCGAATGAACGGACTTGATCTGTTCGTTGATCCGTTCCTGTTTCCGGCGGATTTCGGTTGATCCGTATTCGTTTTCCAGCGTTTGGATAGTGTGCTGCAAATTTCCCATCTCCGCTTCAAGGACCTCTTTTTGCTCATCGAGGATGCGCATCACCTGGTCATTCTGCACGACGTCTTCAGTATTGGCGACGGCCATGTAAGCATACAACAGGGCGTTTACGATAGCCTGTGCCTGTTCGGGCTGACGGGACCGCAGACGGAGGTGGATCAGTTCGGTCTTCGGATCGGGCTGGATCGAGAGAATGTCTTTTTGGATGGCTGTTTTCAGTTGGGTAAGGATATCCGGACCATCCGGCAGCCAGTCTGTGTCGACGTTTTGCTCGCCAATCCTTTGGGCGGCCAGAGTAAGAATCCGATCACTTTGCATCAGGGCTACCTGAGTGTTCTTGTATGGTTCAAAATGTCCGGGAGGTGGTGGATTCCCTGATAGAATCGGAGCAACAGCCGGCTGGATGCGAATGGCGGCTTCGGTTTCAAATTGAGGACGAGACAGAATAAAGACGATGCCTGCCGCGGCGAGGATTAAAACGATGCCCAGCGCCAGGAGGAAATGAAAATGATATAGACCGCGATTCATGTTTTTCGCTTTCGATTTTCTCATTTGATCAGACGGGCCAGTTCGCGAAATTGGTCGTGTTTGGCGTCGCCGAGCAACTCGAACAGCAACATCTCGACCGAGTAAATCATCGCCCCTTCGGCGGCCATCCGGTCCAGGGCGATGCGTTTGTTTTCCGCCGTCCGGGAGGAAACCGCATCGGCGACAACGGCGACCTCATGGCCGCCTTCCAGAAGGTCGCAGGCCGTCTGGCACACGCAGACATGGGCTTCGATGCCGCACAGGATGGCCTGCGGGCGGCCCAGAGACTTCCACCGTTGTCGAAATCCTGGATCGCCGCAGGCGCTGAAGCTGGATTTGTCGATAGGTTCGACGCCATCCATAAGGCCGGCGATGGATTCCACCGTGGGGCCCAGGGCCTGAGGGACCTGCTGGCACCAGAGGATGGGGATCTCCAGGGTCTTTGCCATGCGGATCAGGACCTCGATGTGGGCAAAAAGACGTTCTTTTTCATGCATAAGCTGGGCCAGCTTGCCTTGCACGTCGATGATCACGAGACCGCATTTTGTGCTGTTCATTTTCATGCTTCATACGATACAATATTTTTCGCGAATGTCAATTTCCATGAATATTCGCTTCTTCGGCGGCGACTGATAGGTGGAAGATGAAATTCGCAAACGTCGAAAGGAGCCCGACATGTCGGAAAGTGAAGCTGTCCTTTTACAGCGGTTTACCCGCCATAATGACGCCGAGGCCTTTGCCGAACTGACCGGCCGTTATGCGGGACTGGTGTACGGAGCATGTCTCCGCGTAATCGGCGATGCGGACCAGGCGGCCGATGCCACACAGGAGACCTTTTTTCAATTGCTCAAGAATGCCGGGACGGTCAGCGGCTCGCTGGGGGCTTGGCTGCATCGTGTCGCAACCCGCAAGGCGGTGGATGTAATCCGCCGGGACGTCTCGCGGCGAAGGAGAGAGGCCGCCTATGTACAGGATAAATCCGAAGAATCCGACAAGTGGCAGGATGTTTCTCCATTTGTGGATGAGGCAATTCATGAGTTGAATGAAGAGCTACGGGAAATCCTCGTACAGCATTTCTTCGAAGGCAAGAGCATGTCTCAGATTGCCGCGGAACGGGATGTGTCCCAGCCGACGGTGTCGCGGCGGGTGGATGCGGCGGTCGAGCAGCTTCGCGGCAAGCTGCATAAACGTGGAATTATCGTGGCCGGTGCGGCATTGGGGACGTTGCTGTTAAACAATGCAGCCCAGGCAGCGCCACCGATGGTGATTCAGGAACTGGCCAAGATGGCGATCATGGGCTCGACGGCGGCTGTTGCCGGGGGGGCAGCTTCCATGGGAACAACCGCCGGTACCGTCGCCGCCATAGGAATCAAAGCTAAGGTCGTCACGGTAGTGGCGGTGGCCGCCGTTGGAATAGGGATCGGAGGCGTGGCAATCCGTCAGTGGGGAAAATCGGGACAAACAACCGAGGTGGCAGCGCCTTCTGATCAGGCCAAACTTGCGAAGGTGGATACGAGTCCTGATCCCGGTGCGCCAAGCCGATATGTGGATGCCGATACCGATACCTCCCGGGGGCAGGAGCACGAACCGATTCTGCCGCCGGATACGGACGATTCGATCCGGCCCGTAACAACACCGCCGACGGGAGGTGGATTTGCCGCCGGCGGAATGATGGGCGGCGGCGTCGCGGGCGGTGGAACAGGCGGGATGATGGGCGGATTCGGCGGCGGGATGGGAATGGGTGCTGTAGCGATGGATTTCTCCAGTCCGGACAAGGCGATTTCGAGCTTCATGATGATTCTGTCCATGGGCAATATGGGTGCGGCGGCGGATTGTTTTGTCGAAGGCGCCGACGATCTGGGGGATTTGCAGCGGATTATGACCAATCCGCAGGGGCCGGGCGATCTTCAGATGAAACAGGTCTTTGAGTCGATCGGCCCACCTATTGAAGTGATCGAACAGGTCGCAAATGAACGGGGAGTATCCGCCCGCTGGCTTTCCACGGTGAACAGGCAGTTTTCTATCGCGGAGGGCGGCCATGTGATGACATGGATGCCGGGAGATAAATTTGAGCTGGACGCAACATTGGTTCAAGTGGATGGGCAATGGAAGATTGCAGGAATATAAGCTGCTCTGAGAAGTTCACTATGAAGATTGTCGTCGCAACAGATTCGTTCAAAGATTCACTTTCAGCAAGTCAGGCTTGCCGGATCATCGCCGATGCGATTCGGCACGTTATTCCATGTGCGTTTGTCATCGAAAAGCCGCTGGCCGACGGCGGAGAGGGGACAGCGCAGGTGATCATGGAGGCTTGTCATGGACGGTGGATTAAATCGACCGTGATGGGGCCTTTGCCGGAGATGCAGGTAGAAGCCGGATTTGCCTGGATGGAGGGGGATAAAACGGCTGTGGTAGAAATGGTCAAGGCATCCGGCTTGGAATTACTCGAATCAAAGCAGCGTAATCCGATGAAGACAACAACCTATGGAACGGGTCAACTGATCGACGCCGCAATACGACAGGGGGCAGAAACGGTTTTATTGACAGTGGGGGGCAGCGCGACGGTAGATCTGGGGTGCGGTTGTGCGGCGGCGCTGGGTTGGCGATTTATGGACAAGGATGGAAGAGAAATCCTCCCTTGTGGAGGCAATTTGCATCGGATCAAACGGATCGAATCGCCTTCCGAAAAGACCAATCTAACGATTCAGGTATTATGCGATGTGACCAATCCTCTGTTGGGGCAGAAAGGGGCTGCCAGAGTCTACGGACCGCAGAAGGGCGCTGTGCCGGAGATGGTGGAACAGCTCGAGGAAGGTCTTACTCATATGACTGATTTGATCCGATCACAATTAGGAGTTGAGCTTGCCAACATGCCTGGCGCTGGGGCGGCAGGGGGGCTCTCTGCCGGAGCGGTTGCCTTTCTCAGCGCCCGGCTGGTATCGGGGATCGAGATGGTTATGGAGCAAATTCGCCTTACCGAGGATCTGGCCGATGCCGATTGGGTCATCACCGGGGAGGGCTGCTTCGACAGCCAGTCGCTGGATGGCAAGGTGGTTTCCGGAGTGACAAAACGGGCCTCCAGATCGAACATAAAAGTGGCGGTTCTGGCCGGTCAGATTGTGTTGCCCTTTGAAGTCTATTCACAGCATGGGATTGACGTAGCGATGTCCTGTCGGAAGGATGGGATGTCTCTTGAGAAAGCAATTTCAAATGCCCCACAATTGCTTGGTGAGATTACCGAACAATTTGCTCGCAACTATCTCATGAGGTAATAGACTCTGGAGCCTGCCTTCAATCTCGTCCATCTCGGTGCGGCAGACACCGCAGCAAAGAACTTGTAACAATAGTTGTCCGGCGTCAGGCTCTGGATCGACCAAATCCGTTACCTGCAGGGGATGCTGTTCCACCTTGTCAATTCGTTAAATCACCATCGCCTTCATTGTGCGCCCTGTTGCTCCATCTCTTTTTGGAAGACGCTATAGGCCTGGGTGTCGAACAGACAGAAGACCACCCGCTCCAGGTTTGTTCTTTCCTGTTTGAGATAGCGAATCGTGGTCGAGAGCATGATCCGGGCGCAGCAATACAAAGGGTACCCGAAGATACCCGTGCTGATGGCGCAAAAAGCCAGGCTTTGCAGCCTGTTGTCATCGGCCACTTTGAGGGAGTTGGCGGTGGCGTTTTCCAGCTTGGTCTCCTCCTCTCCCTCTCCCATCCTGGGCCCGACGGCGTGGATCACGTACCGGGCCTTAAGGTTGCCCCCACCGGTAATGACCGCCTGGCCGACCTGAATGGGGGCCTTTGTGTGGCACTCCGCCTGGATTCCGGGACCGCCCTTTTTACGGATAGCCCCGGCTACCCCGCCTCCCAGGACAAGCTGTTCGTTGGCGGCATTGACGATCGCGTCGGTATCTTGTTCGGTAATATCCCCCTGCACCAGCCCGATTGTGGTCTGTCCGATGGTCCATTCCATGCTTTTGCCCTTTCCTGCTGTTCCTTGTGGGCTTCGTAATAGCCGGTTATCGCCCGGTCAGATCGGAATGTCAATAAAAATGGCACAAGTGCCCCTTGCATTCGCTGTTGTGTTCGGCTACTGTACCGGCTTGCCGTACGGGGTGTAGCTCAGTTTGGCTAGAGCGCCTGGTTTGGGACCAGGAGGCCGTGGGTTCAAATCCCTCCACCCCGATTTCGTAGGTCCTTTCCTAGAAAGGATTTGCGAACAATCATCCTGATGTCATCCATCTCCGCAAATTCTGGACTACACTTATGACTACACTTATAACATGCGGAGGTGTAAGAAAATGCCTAAAAGTCGGCCTGCATCAAATCCGGTTTCCTTCCACAGGCACACCGGACAATACTACGTCACCCGAGGTAGTCGACGGATTTATCTGGGGGCAGCAAAGGATGAGGCGATTCGCAGGTTTCATGAACTGGGACTTGGAATGAAACATGACAATTGTGCTCCAGTACTCACTCAACCCATGCTGTCGATTAAGGAATTAGCAAATCGTTTCCTGGCAGCTCAAAGGGCCAACTGGCGGAATCCCGATTCTACCCTTCGATCCTACAGAGACTGGCTGGCTAGGTTCATTAGAGATCACAGGGGAGTGTACGCTTCGGAGTTCTCAGTCGAACGTTTCGCGGCTTGGAAATTGTCTCTCAAAGCCAAGGAGTACTCGGCCAAATCAATCAACCATTATCTTTCTGCTGTGAGAGCGATGTTCCGATTTGCCGAGGATACCGGCCTTGTCGAAAAGTCCCCTAAGCTTCGACGGATCAAGAATGAGAAGGTATCCCAAGTTGGATCAAAAGAAAAGCCGGTCTATACAGAATTGCAGGTTCATGCTCTTCTTGACAACGCTAATATCCAAATGCAAGCCATGATTTTACTAGCATTGAACTGTGGTTTTGGGCCCAAGGATTTGCACGATTTAACCTGGGACGACATTGACCAAGACCGGATAACACTTCCCAGGAGCAAGACAGGGGTGTGCCAGACGTATCAATTATGGCCGGAAACCCGAAAAGCCTTGGGGCAAATGAAGACAGAGCGAGCAGCAAGGATAAAACGACTGGGGAAACGAGATCGGATCCGGAGTGATAAGGGGCATGTTTTCGTGACTCGCTTCTGGAAGCTGTGGAGTAAGGATGCGATCGCTGAACAATTCAGGAAGCTCTGTGCGAGGGCTACAGTACCGTGTTATGGATTCTATCGACTTCGTCACTGTGCTTCGACTGCCATGTCGTTGGTTGCCAATCCCCATGTGCAACGCCGATTTATGCGGCATAGTCAATTGCAGCAGCAGGTAACATACACACACACGCCGGATGTGGAAGTGGATAAGGCTGTTTTGAGGGCCAGGGAGAAGCTTCTAGGAAAGGGCGGCCTCACTTCAAATCAGGAAAAAAATCAGGAGCCGGGGCAAGTCGCCTGAATTCCTTATTGGAGTGGGCTTTGGAGCATTGGCATCTCTTTTCTAAAAAAGTATCCAGGGCTGCTGGTGTTACACGATACAGCGGTCTTTTCTTGCCGGCACCAACATTGACAGCAGCAAGTTGCCCCCTCCTTATCAAAGAGCGGATTTGTTCCGATGTGACACGCAACCTAAGGGCCACTTCATGCGGCGTGAGCAATTGCTCCTTCACAAAGCTGTGACCTTGATTCGTCGTTCCATGCTTTGATTGAGTATTCTCTATCCGCATTTACTGAATCCACACTGATCACACACAATGCAGCCCGCTTCTCTTCGGAGAGGGTGGTTACATTCGGGGCATTTGTTTACTGATGCCTCCACTACGGCAGAGTTCTGCCCCAGGGCTTCCTCGATCGCTTTGGCAATCGCATCAGGACAGGATCGTACGTCCACATCACGGTCTGTTTTTTGGGCGGCGATGGTGGAGAGACACCGGATTCCTCTTAATTGTTCCACTAAAACATGTGGAGCAACACCCGAGCGTAAGGCCGAAGAAACCGCCCGGCAGGTAGCTTCCGACTGAGCCGGGCACCCGCCTGCTTTGCCCAGGTTAGCGAAGACCTCACAGAGGCCATGCCGATCTTTATTAACAGTCACGAAAAGC
>JAFGGE010000147.1 GCA_016930745.1 Sedimentisphaerales bacterium | reverse complement strand
AGGGCGTTGGTCTGGTCGACCACCTGGCTCAGTTCGCCGCGCCCGAAGAAATATTCGATACTGGACGAAACGCTCTTGGAATTCACCAGGTCGGCGATCCGGGCCACCTCTTCCTGGCCTTTCATGCTCATGCGTTCCTGTACGGTTCGTCGCAGCTTCAGCAGCCCCTTGCGGATTTCTCCGGCGGCCAGCTCATCGATCGTTCGCAGACGGCGGTTGCCCAGGTGGTCGATATCGTCCACGACCCCTTCGTTGGCCCGCAGCTTGAGGATATAATGCATCGTATTGATGAAGTCTTCCGGACGAAGCGACATCTCATCTTCCGGCACATCCTGGTCGAACTTGCGGTTCAAGCGGAACCGCCCCACCTTCCCCAGACGGTACCGATTGGTATCGTAAAACTTCTCTGCGAACAGGCTCTTGGCCTTTTCAAGCTGGGCCGGATTGCCGGGACGCAGCCGGGCGTAAATCTTCAACAGGGCTTCTTCATGGCTGTCGCAGTCGTCCTCCGCTATGGTGTTTAATACCAGCGGATCGGCAGCCTTGCGAACCACTTCCACCGAATCCAGACTGCTGCCCTGGATCGCCGTCAGGGCGTCGCCCAGTTGGGTGCCCGCTTCGACCAGAATTTCCCCTGTGGAGGTGTCGACGATCGGCCCTGCCGCCCACATGATCTGGGTCAGCTTATTGATCTTGACCTTCTCGGTTTTATAGAACATCCGAATCAAGTCTTCGGTCTTGCCGTATTTTTCGCTCATGGCCCGCAAAAATACCGTCGCGGGGATGCGGCTGGACTGATCGATACGAATTACCAGGACATCCTTCTTGGAAACGGACATCTCGATCCAGCTTCCCCGTTCGGGAATGATCCGGCTGCCGTGCAAAATCCGATCCCCATCCCGGCTGTCGATCACAAAATCCACTCCGGGACTGCGATGGAGCTGATTGACGATCACACGTTCGGCCCCGTTGATAATGAACTCCCCGCCGCCGATCATAATGGGCATCTCGCCCAGATAGATCGCCTGCTCAGGGATTTCTTCGGTGTTCTGCCGTTTCAGGCGGCAATGGATCTTCAATGGGTACCCATACGTTAAGCGCAGCTCACGACACTGCTGGATCGTGTACCGGGGATTTTCCAGTTCATATCCCAGATACTCAAGCTCCATCGTCTTGTCGTAACTGACAATCGGAAAGACCTCGCGAAGCAGTGCCTCGAGACCATCGTCCTTGCGCTTCTCCGGAGGCATATCCAATTGCAGAAACCGGGCATAGCCCCTCAACTGCACTTCCTGCAGATCCGGTATCGGCAACGCATCGCCGATCTTCCCGAAATTTCGAATGGGTCGCGCCTTCATTCAATCGCTCTCCGCTGTCCCATGTTCCAGGTTTGGTCCAAACGTCCGAACACGCCGTTTGCCCGGCGCCGCATGCATCGCCGCATTACGCAATCTCGACTTCGGCGCCGGCGGCTTCCAGCTTGCTCTTGGCATCCTCCGCCTCGTCCTTGCTGACCCCTTCCTTCACCGGCTTGGGCAGATTGTCCACCAGGTCCTTGGCTTCCTTGAGGCCCAGCCCGGTCAGACCCCGCACTTCCTTGATCACCTGGATCTTCTTGTCGCCAAAACCCTTCAAAACCACATTAAAACTGGTTTTTTCCTCCGGTGCAGCAGCATCCGCCCCGCCACCCGCAGGCCCGGCTATCATCACCGCTCCGCCCGCCGCCGGCTCAATCCCGTGAACTTCCTTGAGATAATCGGCCAGCTCTTTGGCCTGAAGAAGGCTTAAGGCTACAATCTTGTCGCCAAGACTCTTGATTTCCGCACTAAATTCTCTGGTTACTTCCGACATTTGTAAATCTCCCGTTTTATCCCGTGTCCGCGGGTGCCAAGACTCCGCCGTCTCATTTAACCCCTCGGGGGACAGCCGCTGGACATCGACAATTCACATTTCGCAAAGGCGCCTACGCGGCCTCTTTCTCTCTCTTCTCAATCAGACTCTTAAGACACCCGGCAATCCGGCTTCCCGGACCAAGAACCGCACCGGCCACCTGGGCGCCCGGCGAAAGGGCAATGCCAACCAATTGCCCCTGCAATTGGGCCCGGGTGGGCATCTTCGCCAGGTCCTGGGCACCTTTGGCGCCGATCATTTGCCCCTCGACATAGGCCCCCTTGACCTCTACGACAGAGATCTTCTTGGCCCAGTCGGCCAGTTCTTTGGCCACATCGACAATACTGTCTCCCCCATACGCCACAGTACAGGGTCCCGCGCTGAACAATCCCGACGCCGACCCATGTCCCATGGATTCCATGGCCTTGCGCATCAGGGAATTTTTTACAACGGTCAACCGGATGCCCTTGGCGAGCAAATCGCCCCGCATCTGGTTGTTGTCAATGCCGCCAATCCCTTTTGTATTGATTACCAAAAAAGTATCGATCCCGGCAAAACGCCGCTC
Organism: Sedimentisphaerales bacterium; assembly: GCA_016930745.1. GTDB lineage: Bacteria > Planctomycetota > Phycisphaerae > Sedimentisphaerales > Anaerohalosphaeraceae > JAFGGE01. The sequence goes on along the minus strand of JAFGGE010000147.1, from coordinate 3,967 downwards.
CAGGTCTTTCTGAAGCAATCCTTTAAGTAGCCGACTCATATACCACCTCTCAGGTTATTCTGTTACTGCCCACGTTTCTTTCCATCCATTCGATCCGGATCAACTCACGTCGAGAATCACGCTGGGACTCATCGTGGCGCTGAGACAAACCTTCTTGATATAGGTCCCTTTCGTCGTGGACGGTTTCATTTTTTTAATGTGATCGATGAAGGCCCGGACATTGTCGGCCAGTTTCTCTTCGCTGAAACTCAGCTTGCCGACGACGGCGTGTACATTCCCCCCCGCATCGTTTCGGAATTCCACCTTGCCGGCGGCAAATTCCTGCACCGCCTGGGCCACGTCCATCGTGACCGTGCCGTTCTTGGGCGAAGGCATTTTGCCCTGGGGGCCAAGAACCCGTCCCAGCTTTCCGACCTTGCCCATCACTTTCGGGGAGGCGATCGCCACATCAAAATCGGACCAGCCGCCCTGCACCTTCTCGATCAACGCATCGCAACCCGCTTCGACGGCGCCGGCACTTTTGATCACCCCGGTTTCGCTGTCTTCGCAGAAAGCGATAATCCTGCGGTTTTTCCCGATTCCATGCGGAAGACTGATCGCCCCGCGGACCATCTGGTCGGCCTGTTTGGGATCGATACCCAGATGCATCACACATTCAACTGTCTGATCGAACTTGGTGGATCCGAAGGACTTGACCTTTTTAACCGCCTCGGAGACAGGAAACACCTCTTTGGATGCTTTCTGCGCTTCCTTATTGTACCGCTTGCTTCTTCTCATGAATACCTCCGCGAAATCCCGTATCCGTCTTCGCTCCCACTCTATCTCGCCGTGGTCAGCGATCTCTATTTCAATAAAATGCACTTCCCGTCGGACGTTCTTTTGGGGCTTCTTCGACAAAACAGCCGCCCGGCCCTTTCACGCTAGTCCGGTTCTACTTCGATGCCCATGCTGCGCGCTGTTCCTTCGATAATCCGATCGGCGTGGTCCAGATCGAACGCATTCAAGTCTTCCAACTTGGTCTCGGAGATCTTGCGAATCTGCCGCTTGGTCACCTTGCCGACCTTGTTCTTGTTCGGTTCTCCGCTGCCTTTGGCCAGACCGGCTTCCTGTTTCAGCAGCACCGCCGCCGGCGGGCTTTTGACAATGAAATCAAAGCTTCTGTCCGAATAGACCGTGATCTCCACCGGAACAGTCATCCCGTTGAGCTCTTTGGTTCGCTCGTTGAACTGAGACACGAACTGACCGATATTGACGCCATGCTGACCCAATGCCGGACCGATCGGCGGCGCCGGGGTCGCCTGGCCGCCCGAAGCCTGAAGTTTGATCTTGCCTGTTATTTCTTTGGCCATAGCTGTTTTTCGACTTTCTTAGGTTACTATACTTTTTCGATTTGCCAGTATTCAATATCCAGCGGGGTGCTGCGGCCGAAAATCGTCACGATCACCCGCACAATGCCGCGCTCTTCGTCGATCGAATCGACCGTTCCTTCGAAGTTCTCAAACGCCCCTTCGCGGATCTTGACGACGTCGCCTTTGTCGAATTCCACCTTGATATTGGGCGTATCTTCGGGCTTTTCCACTTCTTTGAGCATCTTGGCCACATCGGTGTCGCGCATCGGCGTCGGGACGCCTTCGGTGCCGATAAAATCGCCCACGCCCATGGTTTCCTTGATGATGTAAAACGCTTCATCCGGAATCCGCCCGTCGTCCTTGGGCTCCAGCTCCATGAACACATAGCCGGGATACAATTTTCGTTTATGAACGCGCTGTTTGCCGCCTCGAATTCTCTTTACCGATTCGGTCGGCACCATAATCCGCCCGACGCTTTTGACGCCTTCCACTTCCATTTTATGCGCAAGCGAATCGCGCACCTGCTCTTCTTTATTGGACGCCACTCGCAATACATACCACTGCATCGCCATCTCGCTGGATTCCCCGTCTGCTAAAAATCACTTGGGTGAAATATCGCTTAAATTATAGATGTTCAAGGTGTTGACATCGGTGAGAAGCCAGGCGAAAACCGTATCCGCCGCCGTCAGCATAATCCCGAAAAAGATCACAACAATAATCACAACCGTCGTCGAAGCGACGATCTCCTTGCGGCTGGACCAGCTTACCTTTTTGATCTCCCCTTCGGAAGCAATCAAAAAATCCGCCACATTGGGGCGGTTGCTCACCCAGGAGATGGCCAGCGCCGCTGCAGCGGCCAGCCCCGCCGGGACAAAATTCTGAATCCACGGGTTGCCCAGCGCCGCCAGTTCCTGGTGGAGACGGTAACATCCCACCGCCACGACGGCAAACAGAATTATCGCGCTCCACAACCGTGTGTGGTGTCCCTGTCCTCGTTTGTATATCTTGAATTCCATTGCGCCACCGTCAGCCCTGTGTCCGCCCGTCCTGTTCCGGCGGAACCCATACCCGCCAATCCGCCACCAGGTCAGGAGGGGCTCGAACCCCCAACCTGCGGTTTTGGAGACCGCTGCTCTACCAATTGAGCTACTGACCTATTTACGCCGTATCTTATGCACCGTGCGTTTTCGCTCTGTTTTGCAGAACTTCTTCAGCTCCAGTTTCGGGGTGCCGCCCTGCACGTTGACTTCCGTACGGTAATTACGGCTGCCGCAGTCCTTGCATTCCAGCCACACATATTCCCGTTTTTGTGCTTTCGCCATTGTGCTCTCACATCAAAAACAAAATCCTCTCCGGCGCCCTCGATTCTGCGAAGAGGCGTTAAAGGCGCCGTAAAACGACGCCTTTTCATCCGGTTTTTAATCAGGCAAGAATCTTCGTGACGACGCCGGCGCCGACGGTCCTGCCGCCTTCGCGGATGGCGAAACGAAGACCGTCTTCCATGGCGATCTTTGAGATGATTTCCACTTCCATCTCGATATTGTCGCCGGGCATGCACATCTCCACCGCCTTGCCTTCACGACTCTGAATCTTGTTGACCGCGCCGGTCACGTCCGTCGTGCGGAAGAAGAATTGCGGACGATAGCCCGCGAAGAACGGGGTATGGCGTCCACCTTCCTCTTTTGTCAGGACGTACACCTCGGCGATAAACTTGGTATGAGGCGTAATCGTTCCCGGAGCGGAAATGACCTGTCCCCGCTCCAGATCTTTCTTTTCGATGCCTCGCAGAAGAATCCCGATATTGTCGCCGGCCTGTCCTTGATCCAGGGTCTTGTTGAACATCTCCACGCCGGTCACGGTGGTCTTTCGAATGTCATCGGCCAGACCGACGATATCCACCTGATCGCCCACCTTGACAATGCCGCGTTCCACGCGGCCCGTTCCTACCGTACCGCGGCCCTTGATGCTGAACACATCTTCGATCGGCATCAGGAAAGGCTGGTCGACCGCACGTTCGGGAATGGGAACATAATCGTCCACCGCCTGCATCAGCTCGTCAATGCACGCACAAGCGGCATCGTCTTTGCCTTCGCATTCCATCGCCGCCAGGGCCGAACCCTTGACGATCGGGATCTCATCGCCCGGAAACTCATACTTGTCCAGAAGCTCCCGAAGCTCCATTTCCACCAGTTCCAGCAGTTCCGGATCGTCCACCTGATCGACCTTGTTCAAAAAGACAACGATCCTGGGCACGTTTACCTGACGGGCCAGAAGGATATGCTCCCGTGTCTGGGGCATCGGACCGTCGCTGGCGGCCACGACCAGAATCGCCCCGTCCATCTGGGCGGCGCCGGTGATCATGTTTTTCACATAGTCGGCGTGCCCCGGACAGTCCACGTGGGCATAGTGCCGGTTGACCGTCTCGTACTCCACGTGCGCGGTATTGATCGTAATGCCGCGTTCCCGTTCTTCCGGAGCATTGTCGATTTCATCGAACTTCTTCACATTCCCGCCGCCCGCCTTGTGGGCCAGACGCATGGTAATCGCCGCTGTCAGTGTGGTCTTGCCATGGTCAATATGACCGATTGTCCCAATGTTTACGTGGGGTTTGGTCCGCT
>JAFGGE010000146.1 GCA_016930745.1 Sedimentisphaerales bacterium | reverse complement strand
CGAACCGGTGATCGACAATGGCAAGGGCATATCCGGCGATCCGCAGATCACACGGATCGGGGATGTCTGGGTGATGTTCTATTTCGGCGCCTTCTGGCGCCCCAAAGCATTCGATACCTTTGCCTGCTCCTATGATCTGGTGCGCTGGACCAAGTGGACCGGGCCGGATCTGGTGGCGCCGTCCGAGCCATGGGACAGCACTTATGCCCATAAACCGTGGGTTGTTTTGCACGAAGGGATTGTGTATCACTTCTATTGTGCGGTCGGAGATCAGGGTCGGGTAATTGCCCTGGCTACTTCCAGAAAAATGAAGCAGGAGTAAGGCGGTTCCGGAAAAGATCGAACTTTGAACATTCCTCATTTGTCCAAACGGGAGAGTACGGATGGATACTGCAATACGTGTGCCGATTTTAATGTCGATAATTAGCGTAATAACTCCGGGAATTACTGTGCTTGCCTCGCCGCCGGCTCCGACGGGATTGTTGTGTGAATTGCTTCGTTTTCCCGAACAGACGGTCATTACCGATTCGCACCCGGAATTTAGCTGGATTGTAAATTCGGACAGTCCTAATGATTTCCAAACGGCCTATCAAATCCAGGTGGCAACCAGCCCTTCTCTGCTGGAAAATGACCAGCCGGATGCCTGGGATTCCGGTAAGGTGGTTTCACGCCAATCGATCAGCGTGGAGTATGCAGGTCAGCCTTTGATGAATAGTAAGGCCTATTACTGGCGGATTCGTACCTGGGATAAAGATGGGCAGTCCAGTCCCTGGTCAAAAAACCGGCAATTCAATACGGCAGCCGAATTGGGCAGCTATAGCACCCCGCGACAGCCGCTGGAAATCAGATGCGTTGGACCAAGGAAGGTGGTGAAAAATAACGAGGGACATTTTTTCGTGGATTTTGGCAGAGCCGCCTATGGGACAATCGAATTGACGATAACGAGTCCGGATCAGCGTGTTCTGGAAATCCATCTGGGGGAAAAACTGGAACGCGCATTGACGATCGATCGACAGCCGCCCGGCACTATTCGCTATCGAAAGTTGAACCTGACCGTTCAGCCGGATCGAGAAACCTATCGGTTGATAATCCCTCCGGATCGGCGCAATACCGGATCGGCGGCGGTCAAGATGCCTTCCGGCCTTTTTGAAGTGATGCCCTTTCGCTATTGTGAAATCGTCAATTCTGCCGAGGAGATAAATACCGAATCGATTGTGCAATTGGCTGTCAATTATCCGTTTGACGATGACGCTGCGTATTTTGAATGTAATGATCCGATTCTCAACGATGTTTGGGAAATGTGTAAATACAGCATTAAAGCGACGAGTTTCTGTGGAGTTTATGTCGATGGAGACCGGGAAAGGATTCCCTATGAGGCGGATGCCTACATCAATCAGCTTTGCCATTACGGCGTGGATCGTGAATATGCCATGGCCCGTTATTCCCACGAATACCTGATCACGCATCCCACCTGGCCGACGGAATGGATTCTCCATTCCGTGCTGATGGCCTGGGCCGATTATAGGGCCACAGGAGACGCCGAATCGATGAAACATTTCTACCCGGATCTTAAAGCCAAAACACTGCTTTCGCTGAGGCGGGAGGATGGCTTGATCAGTACGCAGACTGGGTTCTTGAATAAAACGATCCTGGATTCGATTCATATCCATCAGCCGATACGGGATCTGGTGGACTGGCCTCCGGCGTCTTTTACGAGAAACGGGCAATATGGAGAGCGGGATGGATATGATATGGTACCTGTCAATACCGCTGTCAATGCCCTGCATTATCAGGCCCTTGTGTTAATGGCTCGTATCGCGGAAATCGTGGGACAGAAGGAGGATGCCGCCCGATTCGCAGAACAGGCTCAAATCGTATATAAGTCTTTTAATGATAAGCTCTTCGATAAAAGCAGGGGAATTTATGTGGATGGAGAGGGCAGTAATCACTCATCCCTCCATGCCAATATGTTCCCCCTGGCGTTCGGATTAACGCCGAAAGACCATGTTTCCTCGGTGGCTCGATTTATTCGGTCGCGCGGGATGGCGTGCAGCGTCTATGGGGCACAATATCTGTTGGAAGCCTTATTTAATGCGCAACAGGATGAATATGCCGTTTCCCTGATGACGGCCATGCATGATCGAGGTTGGTTTAACATGCTTCGATCGGGTTCGACCGTTACTCTGGAGGCCTGGGACTGGAAGTTTAAAAACAACCTGGACTGGAATCATGCCTGGGGAGCGGCCCCGGCAAACATCATCCCCCGATATGTAATGGGGGTTACGCCTTTGGAGGCTGGTTTTGGCCGTATGCAGATTAAGCCCCAGCCGGGTTCTCTTTACCGGGCCACGGCCAGAATCCCAACGATCCGCGGCCCCGTCGAAGTCGGTTTCGAAAGAACGACAGATCGCTTAAATGTAAACATCTGTATCCCCGCCAATACCATCGCGGAAGTGGTTTTACCCTGTGGACTGGCACATGATCCACAAGTTTTGGTGGATGGGAAATCGATAACAGGTGAAGTATTGAATGGATATGTAATAATTCCTGATATTGGTTCCGGCAAACATCGTTTCCAACGTTGTCTCCGTTAAACTGGGTAAATCCCCTGCATTCGTTCCTCTTGAAGATGAAAAAACTTGACGAAACGAGCGAAAAGTGCGATAAGGTAATATGGACATTTGAAGGGAGTGATCATGTCTGAGATGGATATAGTAAGGGATGTTGCCCGCCAGGTCTTAACCGTGCCTACCTTGACCGGCGGACCGGACAGTTGGCTTTGGGACCGAACCAAACGGATTGTTCGTAATATAGAGCATATATGTCGTCTGCCGGAGCTGGCCGCAAGCGACATGGCGGTGGACCGATTCTGTCTGATCGGAGCCGGATACTTCTGCGATGCCGGTTTTGCCCGTTACGCCGACGCTCAGGATCCCAATGCCAGGCTGGTTCTGGCCGATGTGACAGCCGGCGACTTGCGGGATTTTTCCACACAGGTCGTAACCGACAAGCTCAGCGGGGCCTTGCCGGGGCCGAAAATCGACAAGATCAATAAGATTATTATCGAATCCGGAGATCGTTATACGGAAATGATTGAGGCGATGATCCTTTCCGATGCTCGGAACCTGGATGATATGGGCTCGGTCGGTTTGTTTAACGAATTTCGACGGTATGTTATTCACGGCAAAGGGGCTACGGATGTCCTGGAAAGCTGGAAACGAAAGATTGATTATCAGTACTGGGAAGCCCGCTTAAAAGAGAGTTTTCGCTTTGATTCGGTCCGACGGGTTGCGCAGCAAAGGCATGAAACGACAGAGTATTTCATGAATCAGCTCGGTACCGAAAATTCCGCCAGGGACCTGGAGGAACTGATTATTGAGTCGCTGGATAAGGTGGTGGGTTGAAAACGGATTTTCGGAATGTAACTTCCGAAATAAAAAGGAATTACGATGTCGCACAAGCCTGTGAGGGCCATCTTTCCCGGCTCGTTTGATCCGATTACCAACGGGCATATGGATGTGATCGAACGGGGAAGAAAGCTGTTTGACGAGTTGATTGTGGCCGTCGGACAAAATCCCCTCAAAGATCAGCTTTTTACGCAGAAGGAACGGGTTGCCATGATCCGCGAACTGGTGGCGGATCGGTCCGGTGTACTGGTGGACAGCTACGATTGCCTGACGGTCGAATTTGCCGCCCAGATCGGCGCCGATGTGATGCTGCGGGGCCTTCGAAACCTGACGGATGTGCAATATGAGTTCCAGTTGGCCATGACCAATCGAACGGTGGCGGGGATCGAAACCGTCTTTATTATGACCAGCGAGGAATATGGCTATGTGAACTCGACAATGGTTCGTGAAATAGCCCTTCTCGGCGGCGATGTTTCCAAGCTGATTCCCTTGACGGTCTATGAGCGATTGAAACAGCGACTGGAGGAAAAACCAAAGTATAATTCGTCCTGCCATGACAATGATTAAGGCACTTTGATGCAGGAATTTACGACGGGAAAAGTTACAGAATCCGGGAATACCCAAAAGGGGCAGGAGCGTATATAATAAAAAGATGGCGGCGTAAGTCGACGGGAAAAATGCCGCGTAAGATGTTTTATTCAAGGGGGATATAAAAAATATGTTATGCCAGTCGTGTAAAGAACGAACAGCCACGATTCATCTGACCGAGATTTCCGGTGGGCAGCGAAGTGAAATGCATATTTGTGAACAGTGCGCTCAGGAGCAGGGGATCGTAGTCAAAAACCAGATTCCCATTAACGAGCTTCTCAGTACTCTGTTATCGGCCCAGGCGGAAGGGCAGACCGGCGGTGCCGGTACGGCGGGCATAGATCCATCGGAGGAACTGTCCTGCCCTGTGTGCGGGATGACTCTTAAAAAGTTCAGTAAAACAAGACTTTTGGGTTGCCCTAACGATTACATCGCATTTGATGAGCCGCTTCGATCTCTGATCGAACGTTCTCAAGGAGGGCATTCGCGCCACTGCGGCAAGACTCCCTCCCGGGCGCCCAGCGCCATGAAGAATCATATGGAAATGATGAATTTGCGGCGTCAACTGGAAGAGGCTGTCAAGGCGGAGGATTACGAAACCGCCGCCCGGATCAGAGATCAGATGCAGCAGAAACTATGAGACCCAGCGATTTAAGCAATCATATCAGCCAATGGTTTGACGGTTCGGGGCCGGGCGCCGATATCGTAATAAGCTCCCGTGTCCGTTTGGCGAGGAATCTGGGCGGGTTTGAATTTTGCTCCTGCCTGAGTTTTGCCCGGAAAAGGGAGGTGCTTTATAAGCTCAAGGAGATTATCCTTGGGCTGGATCTGGGGCAGGATCTGTTTTTTATCGATGTGGACAACTCGTCCTCGCTGGAACAGGATCTGCTAGTGGAACGACATCTGATCAGCCGCCAGCACGCCCAGGCCAAGGGACCGCGCGGCGCCGTTATTGCATGCAACGAATCCTTTACCGCGATGATTAACGAGGAGGATCATCTGCGGATTCAGGTTTTCAAAACGGGTTTGCAGATCAAAGAGTGTTGGGAGAAGATCAATCGAATTGACGATTTGATCGAGCAACAGGCAGAGTATGCATTTGATCCCGAATATGGCTACCTGACGGCTTGTCCGACCAATGTAGGAACCGGAATCCGCGTTTCGGTCATGCTGCACCTGCCGGCCCTGAAAATGACAGGGCAGATCGAAAAATTTTACAATGCCGCCAAGGACACCGATCTGGCCGTACGGGGTCTGTTTGGGGAGGGGACGGATGCGGTGGGAGACTTTTTTCAGCTCTCCAATCAGGTTACACTGGGTTTTTCCGAGCAGCAGATTGTGGAGGAATTTGCCGGTTTTATTGTGCCTAAAATCGTGGAATACGAAATCATGGCGCGGGAAAAACTCCTGAAGGCTCGGCCGGATATGCTGGACGATAAAGTCCAGAGGGCCCTTGGCGTGCTGCGCAGCGCCCGATTGATCAGTTCTCAGGAAGCCCTGTTTCTGCTCAGTCATGTTCGCATGGGGGTCAATCTCAAGCGGCTGGAGGGGATTTCCATGGCGACGATCAACGAGTTGTTCATGCTGACCCAGCCGGCCCATCTTCAGATGCGGCAGGGGCAGGAACTGGATCCGGACCGTCGCGACGCGATGCGAGCGCAGATGATCCGTTCCCGTCTTTGTCAGAACTAAGAAAACATTCGGCGGCATCGAGGAAGATGCGATAATGGCTGATAAGAAAAAAAGCCGGGTAAAGGGTGCATCATGAAGAGATCACAAGTCTGTTTGTGTCTGGTTTTACCCTGTTTGATCGGTTGCTCACCGTCGGCGCCATCGCCCTCGGGACAATCGCTTTCCACGCCTTCCGACGAGATTCGCGCCGGCCTGGGAGAGCAGATTACGCTGGAATTGCCGGCCAACCCCTCTACGGGCTATTCCTGGCGCATTGTCGGGACGATGCCGTCCTTGTTGCGTTCTGTGGCGCGAGAATACGAGCCGGGACAGAAAGCCGGAAATATCGTCGGCGCCGGCGGCACGGAAATCTGGACCTTCCAGGCCCATGAAATCGGTCAGGCGGACATGACCATGGAATACGTCCGCCCGTGGGAGACCGATACCCCTGCCACATTGACGCGCACGTTTCGTATCATTGTGCAATAAATCGGATGCATCGGGGGCCGGACCGGCCGCCTTAGGAAATGGGATTCGGGAGGGATGGTTTTGCAGCTTATTGTCCTGGCGGATATCCATTCGGATCTTCGATTTCTTCCGGCGATCGGCGAAAAACTGATCGCCGCCGATGTGATCCTCATCGCCGGGGATATTACCCATTTCGGCGGACGAACCGGCGCCCGTCAGGTCGTGGAGGAATTGCGGATTTATAATCGGGAAATCCTGGCGGTTCCGGGCAATTGCGATGGCGTTGATGTCGAACGTTTTTTGATCGCCGAAGGGATCAGCCTCCAGGGTCGGCGTGTGGATATGCAGGATGTGACATTTGGGGGCGTTTGCCACGGGCTGGATTGCGCCAAAGTTGTCCGAGAGGACAAGTCTGCCCGGGATGGGTATGAACTGGCCGAATCCCTGTTCAGGGATGCCCGGCAGGCGGTACTGGTGACGCATCAGCCTGCGTATGGAACCAAAGTGGACTTGACGCATGGGCATCATGCCGGAAGCCGGGAAACGCGGGCTCTGATCGAAAGGCTCGAGCCGATTCTGGCCGTTTCCGGGCATATTCATGAGGCGGCCGGAACGGATCGACTCGGTAAAACAGTATTGGTCAATCCCGGCCCGCTCTGTCGCGGCTGTTATGCGAACGTCGAATTATCGGACGACGGGGTATATGTGAAATTATGCCGGGCAAACAAGTGAGGTGAATATCCGTTCTAATATCAATTCCCTTGCGGTGAATCCATGCCATAGAATCGTTTTTTCCTTAGGATCTGTTTCTGACCTGATTTCCCGTCCGTAACAAGCCGATATGGACGTCGCGTTTCTATACGTATACGGCCGGATAAATTCCGGTACGATCAAGGAGACAATGATGTCCAACGAGATTTTGCTGGAAGCGGGCACAAATGAGATGGAGTTGCTGGTGTTTCATCTCGGCACGACCCCCTTTGGGATTAATGTGGCCAAGGTCAGAGAGATTGTGCAGCGCCCTAAAACAATTACAATTCCCCATTCGCCCATGGCCGTCGAGGGGAGTTTTCGTCTGAGGGAGCGCGTTCTGACACTGCTGAATCTGGGTCGATATTTTACCATGGAAGGCGAAAAAACGCGGGCCGGGGAAGGGATGATCATCGTCGTGGAGTTTAATAAGGTTACCTGCGGCGTCCTGGTGGATTCGGTCGAGCGGATCTATCGACTCCGCTGGAACCAGATCGAGCCTCCGTCGCAGTATCTGGTTGGCATGTCGGTTCCTATAACGGGGGTCGTAAAAGTCGCCGACGAGATCGTGCAAATCGCGGATTTCGAAACAATCGTCGGAAAAATTCTGGGTATGCAGAGCGCGACAATGCCGGATGTAGATCCACAAGAGCGGATGCGGGAGGAATTCGCGGAGGCTCGGATTGTCCTGGCGGATGATTCGCACATCTTGCGCAACAACCTGGTCAATATCCTTCGCCAGGCGGGATTTGAAAACATAACGGTATGCAACGACGGCCAGGAGGTATGGGACATGATGCAGCTCCACAAAGAGGAGGCGGACGGTCCCTGTGATCTGGTGTTAACGGACATTGAGATGCCGCGGATGGACGGCCTGCACCTGACCCGGCGGATCAAGAACGATCCGGCGCTGAAGGATATCCCGGTAATCCTGTTCAGCTCCCTTATCACCGAAGACAATCGGCGCAAAGGAATCTCCGTGGGCGCCGATGCCCAGGTCAGCAAGCCGGACAGTCATAAGATGATCGAATTTATCCGCCAGTTTTTGCGCAAGCGATGGACCGTCCCGTCCGGCGGCTCCTGTTCTGCGGTTCCTGAATAATCCGGTTCCGTCGGCCTGCCGGGAACATGTTATTTCCGTTTGCCTCGGACGGATTCCTTGATCCGCTGAATATGCCCGCGGCCCAATGCCTTGACTTCGCAGTCCAGCTCAAAGTAGCGCCGGATCTTGCCGTCATCGAGGATGCCGAAACAATCCACAACCGCGATCGGCTGTCCGGCCCATTGCACGATCTGGTCAGGATCCAGGTTCAGATACGGCTCATGGGGCACTGCCAGAATCAGGGCTTCGACTCCCTTAATGGCTTCGGACAGGTTGTTCTGGACGTGAATCTCCGGCAGATGGTCCTGGTTGCGGAAGAAACGGGCCCAGCTATGGCCGGGGGCGGGATACACATCCTGTTGTTCCAGTTCGTACCAGTGCTCCAGGTACGGATCGTGAATGCGCATTTCGGCCCCCATCTCGGTCAGCCGGCGGACGACGATCTCCGAGCCGCTGTATCGCGTATCGGCGACATCCTGGCGATAACTGGCCCCGCAGATCAGTATGTTGGCCCCGGCGATATAACGGCCCATGTTTCGCAACGCATCGCGGGTGAGAGTAGCCACGTGCAGTCCGCGGGTATCGTTGATGTCGATGGCGGCTGTGGTGATTTTGAAGATATCATCCTCGAAACCCAGCAGGTGTTTGTAGGCCCAATACCCCAGTCCGCCGTCCTTGGGCAGGCAGTATCCGCCGACGCCGGGACCGGGAAAGATGATGTTGCTGTGCGTGGGGCGCATCTTGATGGCCTTGATGACCTTGATCAGATCTACGCCGTTGCGTTCGGCGAAGAGGGACCATTCGTTTAAGAACGCCAGAATCGTCGCGCGATAGGAATTTTCGACGATCTTGGTCGTTTCCGATTCGATTGGACGGTCCATGACAGTCAGGGGAAAATCCCTGGTGTTGAGCACTTCGCGGAGGAATTTTTCCACGCGCTGCCGGGCTTCGGCGTTACATCCGGAGCAAACCCGCCAGAAGTCGCGGATAGAGGCGACATATTCCCTGCCCGGCATCACACGCTCAAAGCTGTGGGCCAGCAAAGGTTCGGTTGTAATGCCGCGGTTTTTGAACGCCTTTTTCATGATGGGCCAGGCGACAAACTCTGTAGTGCCGGGGGCGACGGTGGTCTCGATCAGAGTCAGGCAGTGAGCGGAAATTTTTTTCCCGATGGTCCGCATGGTTGCTTCCAGGGCCTTCATATCGGCCTGTCCGGTCCGCAGGTTGCCCAGGTCGCGCTTGCTGTAATCGCACTGGACGTCGATGACGACGCAGTCGGCCAGCTTGAGGCAATCGCTGTTGAAAGTAGCCGTCAACGTCTTTTTCTGGTTGACGCAGCGGGCGATCATGGGATCGACCTCGGGATCTTCGGCTTTCACCGGCGATTGTCCTCGATTCAGCAGCGGGATCTTCCAGTAACTGCGGACGCTGGGCCGCTGGCAGCCGATCACGAATTTGCTGGGTTTGCCGCTGGATGAATCGACGGTATCGGCGATGATGGCGGCCATGACCGCCCCGACAAAACCGACGCCCATGACCACAACGATTTCCTTGCCTTCGTTTCGTGCCGCCTGGGCCAGCTTTTCGAGTCGTTCCAGTTCAGGGGCGTATTCGTTCTCCTGCGGAATGGGGAACTGCTCACCGGCCGGACTGATCGAGTATTCGCTCACGGTTTATTCTCCTTTTTCTGTTGATTGTTCCTTTTGTCAAGACGAGGACGGATTGTCAGGATGCCAATAAAGTGTTGATCGGGAAATGTGCTGTCGGTTCGGTCCCGGTAATGGCCTTGTAGATCTCCACCGCCATTTGACGCGCGCCTTCGGCATTGGGGTGGATCCTGTCCGGGAACAGTTCGGGTTTGTCGCTCATAGGGGTGTACAGATCGATCAGACCGACCCCCATGTCTTTGGCGATCTGCCGGATTTTGGGAATTACATCCTCCCGAACAACTTCATCCGAGATGCCCCAGCGTTCTTCATATGCGGGCACGGGCAGGCATATCCATATCTTCGGATGGGCCGGCAGGGCGGATAAACGTTTGATCAGGTCCTTGTAATCGCGGATAAATTCATCGCTGTATTTCCAGTTCTGCGGCTTGGTGTCGTTGGTGCCCAGCTTGATGATCACCACATGCGGATTATAGAGTAGCGTCTGCTGATAAGCCTGCTGATCCCAGTACGGCAGGTCGCCGTTTCGCAGCAGGGTCGCGCCGCTGACGCCGAAATTGCGCGTCTGCCACTTTTCGCCGAGCAGGTTGCCCAGTTGCAGCGGATAGTGATGGTTCTCCCGATCCGGAATCCCGGCGCCGAAGGTGATACTGTCGCCGATACACGCCACACGGATCGTCTCGGTGTAGTCGGCCGGATGGATTGTCTGCGGCGAGCCGGCGATACAGCCGGATAAAAGGAGACACGATCCTGTGAGCAACAGAACATAGAATACACGGATTTTCATTTTACTCTCCCTTATCGAATGGATTGTTCGGGCAGTTCGGACTTGATTCCTTCGTCCGGCGGCATCCTGTCAGTCGCCTCCGTCAGGCCGGCCTTCCTCATCGTTCGGGCCAGCTCGGCCTTCAATCCTTTCAGCACATCGATATACCGGGGATTGGCGATCAAATTATAACGTTCCTCCGGATCGAACTCGATATTGTACAGTTCGGCCATATGGCGGTCCGGTCCGCCGTCGCCGTGCGGGTAGTGGATGTACTTCCACGTATCGGTCCGAACGCCGCGCACATTGGGCGTGTAGGGAAACTGCTTCTCGTAGTTATAGTAATAAAACCAGGACTTTCTCCATGCGTGATCCCCTTGCTGAACGAGCCTGACCCAGGACCTGCCGTGAATGTTTTTCAGGGCCGGGGCGCCGCACAACTCCAGAATGCTGGGGGCCATGTCCGTGGTCAGCACCTGCTGCTGGATTGCCTTGGGGCGGTCCGGCGGCGTCAGGCCGGGATAGCGGACTACGAGGGGGATGCGGATGCTCGGCTCGTGCATCGTCCGTTTGTCCACCATACCGTGCTCGCCGTTGAGGATCCCGTTGTCGGACATAAAAACAAAGACCGTATTGTCCAGTTCCCCGCGTTCCTCGAGCAGCTTGTAGAGCCGACCCACGCTGTCATCGACGCTGAGCAGCGTCCCCCAGTACGCGCGGGTCATGGCCTCGAAATCCTTGACGGCTTCGGGGTGGTCGTCGGGAAACTCCTTGCGCCAGTCGAACAGCGGGCCATAGATGCCGTGCCAGGTGCGCAGCCGGTCCTTAATCCAGTCGGGCTTATCGTCGAGCATGAAGGCCGTTTCCGGATAGGGGATGCGCACGTCGTCGAAGACATGCGCGTATTTCGGTTCGGGGTAGTAGAAGCTGTGCGGGGCCTTGTGGCCGACCATAAGCAGCCATGGTTTGTCGCCTCGGGGGCGTTTGAGCCATTCCTCGGCCATATGGGTCACAACGTGGGTATAGTAGCCTTGAACCACATCGCGCCGGCGGCCGTTGAAGTTGAATTCGGTGTCGAAGTACTTGCCCTGACCTTTGTGCGTGACGAACCAGTCGAAGCCCGGACGCGGCTGGTCGTTCTGCTCGCCCATATGCCACTTGCCGACATAAGCGGTATCGTAGCCCTGCGACTGGAGCGTCCGGGGGAAGCTCTCGAGGTCGCCGGGATACTCGGTGAAATTGTCCACCACGCCATGCGCATGGGCGTAAAGGCCGCTAAGGATCGTGGCCCGACTCGGCGAACACAGCGATGTGGTGCAGAAGGCGTTCTTGAAATAGACGCCTTCCCGACCGATCCGGTCGATATGCGGGGTTCTGAGATGCCGGCTGCCGCCGAGGCCGATGGCGTCCCACCGCTGATCATCGGTCAGGATGAACAAAACGTTCGGCCGTTTGGAGATTGTAGTATGCCGCGGATAACTGCAACCCTGCAAAACCGGCAGGGCGACAGCGCCTCCGATTGTTTTAAGACATGTCCGACGAGTCATGTTGTGGTTCATGTTCATCTCCCGGTCATTCCCTGCGAACCTTCCTGTCGTCGAAAATGCTTATAGTGTAAATGGCCTAGTTTATCAATCTTTTCTTGAGGCGTTTGACGGCAAAAAAACCGATCAGCGTGATAAAAATAACGATATAAGCGGCGTTCCAGAAAAGAAGAAGGTCAAATTCCACCAGATAAACGGCGCGCAGAAGTCGGACCGAATGGGTCAGTGGCAGGAGTTGGGCGAACGGATAGACCGCCGGGGGCAGCTTACTGATGGGGAATACAACGCCGGAGAAGAAAAACATCGGGGACAGCAGTCCGGTCATGTAGAAATTAAAATGGTTGATCGTTTTCACATACGATGTGATCAGCAGCGAAAGCGCACCGAACATGGTGCCCGTGAGGAATCCTACGAAAGGAGCTATCAGGGCGTTCGGCAGACGGAGGATGCCGAACAGGCTCAGCACGCACAGAACGGCGAATGAAAAGAAGACCCCTTTGGTCCCGGCCCACAGAATTTCGCCGACAATCAGATTTTCCGCGGTGATCGGTGCTGCCAGCATGCCGTCGTAGACCTTTTCAAACTCCAGCCGGATGAATGTGCCGTAACTGCATTCAAAAGCGGCCGTCCACATGGCCGCCGTGCACAACAATCCCGTTGCGAGGTATTCAAGGTAAGGCATATTATCCATTTTGCCGATGTAATCCCCCAGTCCCAATCCGATCCCGCCCAGAAAGATAAGCGGCTCTAGAAAGGGCGGAAAACCATTACTGATCAGATGCCGCGTGTAAACGCGCATATGCCGGAACCAGACACTGTAGAGGCGTCGCCACAGGGGTGGATATAATCGGGCGTTACTGGGCGGCATTGAGGCTTCTCCCGGTGGCTTTGAGGAAAACATCCTCCAGGTTGGACTGGCGTATGACGTAATTGTCGCTGTGCAGGGCCGCCGCGACCCTTCGTAGGTCGTCGATCTGGCTGGAATAGAGGCGGGAAACCTCATGCGAGATATCGGCCCGCACCGAATCGAGCAAATCGCCGCTGACCAAACCATCGATGGACTGGCCATCCATGATTTCCAGCACATAAGGCTCGATGTTGTCGCGCAGAAGCTGACGGGGATTGCCCTGAAGAATGGCCTGCCCCTTGTCCATGATGATCAGTTCGTCGCAGATTTGAAAGGCCTCTTCCATATAATGCGTCGTCAGCAGAATCGTGGTGCCCTGGCGCTTGAGATGGCGAAGCTTGTCCCAGATCAGATGACGGACCTGAGGATCCAGGCCGGTGGTCGGCTCATCGAGAATGAGAAGGCGGGGTTCATTGAGAAGCGCCCGAGCGATGACCAGCCGCCGTTTCATTCCGCCGGACAGCTCGCGGATTTTCGAACGGGTTTTTTCGGACAGTTCCAAAAATTCCAGCAATTCGGTGATTCGCCGCCGGGCGACAGGGCCGGGCAGGTTATAAAAACGGGCAAAGATCATGAGGTTTTGAATAACGTTGAGTTCTTCGTCGAGATTGTCTTCCTGCGGCACGACGCCGGAAAGATTTTTTATTGCCAGCTCATCGCTTCGCGGATCAAAACCGAAGATGTCCATTACCCCCCGACAACCCCGGTCGCAGGTATTCTTGCCGTAAATCATCTTCATCATGGTGGTTTTTCCGGCACCGTTTGGGCCGAGAAAACCAAAGCAAGCGGCGGGAAGCACCGAAAAGCTCAATTCCTGCACAGCGCGGACGGGACCGAAAGATTTACTGATCTTTTCCACTTTGATTACGCTTTCGGCCATATTGGTAATACTCACAATACGTCAGACACGTTTCAAGGCTTCTTCCCGATGCCGGTTCAAGACAGCAAAGACGGCAAGTTCCCCTTACAGCCTGGCGTACAATCCTTTCATGAATCCCTGAAGGACTTTGGGTGCGATGTCGGCCAGTTCCGGCTCGGGTCGTTCCGTCCGGGCCATCCGTTTGAGGAGATCCTTGACCTGTTCGGATTGGGATAGGAGCTGAGAGGCCACGGAATCCGCCTCCTCCAGCCTGCCTTCGGCCATCTGTCGAAGGTACATGACGATCCGGCGGATCAATTCCTTCTCCGGGACAGGCTCGGCATCTCCCGACGGGGCTATCCCCTCGACAGGCGTCTTTGTTTCATGCAGAATATTCTGGGTCAGATTGTGGGTTTCCCGCATCATCTGCGTATATTGCTGCTCTTGTTCGTCATCGATGGGCGCCAGTTTCAATTCCGGCTCATCATCTGATTTAGGCATCGGAATATAACATCGATGCTTGCAATAGGGACAAGCCCCCCATTTGCCGCCGGCTTCATCGGGGGCTTTGATCTTCTTTTTGCAGGCTTCGCAATGAAAGCTGATCGGCATGGTCCTGTTCCTCATTGAATAGTTCAGGATTGTTCCTTTGTAAACTCGGTCGTGACGTCGGTGGTGATCCCTCCCCGTGGCGTAAACCGGCTGGTGATACGCATCCAGCGGGGTTGGCAAACCCCGGCCAGATCGTCCAGAATGTCATTGGTCAATCGTTCATAGAAAACACCCTTATTCCGGTAACTTTGCATATAAAACTTCAAACTCTTTAATTCGATGCAGGTTTTGTCCGGGGTGTATTCTATGATAATCTCGCCGAAATCAGGCTGACCGGTTTTCGGACAAAGACTGGTAAATTCCGGTACACGGATAGTGATGGTATAATTCCTGCCGGGGCGTGGATTATCGAACAGTTCCAGATTTACGTCGTCGGCCATGGTTTACCCTTATTCCAAGAACGATTATACTGTCATGTCATCTTAACCGGGTCGGTGGGATTTGCAAGGGACAGATTGAAAATGGAAAAGACGGCAATAGTGCTTCTCAGCGGAGGGCTGGATTCGGCGACGACGCTTGCGATCGCCCGAAATCAGGGTTTTTCGTGTTTTGCGATGAGTTTTCAGTACGGCCAGCGTCACTCGGTGGAACTGCAGGCTGCTCAAAGCATCGCCCGATCTTCAGGCGTGATGGAACATCGGATTGTGGAGATTGATCTGGCTTCCTTTGGAGGGTCGGCCCTGACGGACTCTTCGATCGATGTGCCAAAAGATCGCCGGCAGATCACTTCCGGGCCGATTCCAGAGACATATGTGCCGGCTCGAAATACCATTTTTCTCAGTTATGCCCTGGCCTGGGCCGAGGTGCTCGGCGTCTTCGACATTTTTATCGGGATCAACGCGACCGATTACAGCGGGTATCCGGATTGCCGAGGCGAGTTTATTCAGGCTTTTGAGAAGATGGCCAATCTGGCAACAGCCGCGGCCGTGCAGGGCCGGGGACAATTTCGTATTCATACCCCCATTCTGATGATGGCTAAATCCCAGATCATTCAGACAGGAATCCGTCTTGGAGTGGACTACAGCCTGACCCATAGTTGTTATGATCCCGATTCGCAGGGGCGGGCTTGCGGTCATTGCGACTCCTGCCGTCTGCGGAAGAAGGGTTTTACGGAATCCGGGGTGACCGATCCGACGAGATATCAGCAATAACCAGTCCGAAAGATTACTGATGAAGGAGGTCCATAATTTCGCGAGGATGTTTGCCGGTCTTGTCGGCGATATCTCGTATTGAGGTTTACGGTTTGGCCTCGATCCCGACGTTTGGCAAGGCTTTCAAGGCCTTGTCCAGATCAACGCCCTGTTCAGCAGATGTTTCCCCGTGGTCCTTGAATTTTTGATTCAAGGCCACAACCGAAGAAAACGCGGGGATATTCCCATCTCGGAATTGAAGTTCGAATCTGATTTGAAAATTCCCCCATTTTTGATGGATAAGGCTATCGAAAGGCCTTCGTCCGGGAGTGTTTACAGACTCGGCTTTAGCACGTCAAAACTTGCATTTTATGCTTGTTTGTGCTATACTACATGCATCAGAATCGGGGGTGTTTACGCCATCAGGATAGCCTTTTAACGGAGGGTGTTGAAGTGACAAAAAGGATAGATTGCAGGGTGATCGACTCATTTCCTTTGAATGGAGGCAAACCAGTGGGGAGCGATCCGAACGTTCCGTCCGATAATATACCTTTTCGGTGTTCTTCGATGGAAGAGAGTGAAAGTTCTCTCAGGAAGCCGTATCGGGAAAAGACCTCTTATCCGGCTTATGGGGGGTACAGTCGTACTAGATCGATACCGTATGGTTTATTGTTGGATCAATCGGTCTAGCAAAAGTACGGGCGCAGAAAAAAGGCGAGGCTGCAAACAGGCTTCGCCCATCCATGCTCCTCGCCAGATTTCCGGCACTCCCTTTATGGACTCGCCGACCTTCCCTGGCCGGTGTAGATCTAAGTCTTTTATATGCCGTAGGTTACGATTTTCATGGCCGCCTGGCGGATCGCCTCGGCCGTTTCCAGATTTCCGTTCTCCAGATCCTGCTTGGCCTGGAGAACCTTCTGGATATCCGAGGCTGTTTTATCCATCTGAAGGGCTTGTTGGATCGTATCGGAATATTGCCCCAGCAAAGCGGTATCGACGGCATCGGTTTGTATTCGGATTCTGTCGGCCGATCCGGTCTGAGACAATGAATCCGCTGATACCTGTCCGATTTTGTTTGTAATATTGATATCCATGTCTGAATCTCTTCAGTGTAAGGGTCTCATATTCGTTATCTCATCCTTCGCTATTGTCGAAACCGAGGGAGGCAACTTGAATGGTTTTGCAGGATTCATCGCATATTTTTTATAATTCCGCCCGATTTCGTTAAAGTTACACACCTTCTCGGACGACGGGTTGTTTTTTTATCGACAGTATGGCGCAGGACGCGGTTGGAAAGCAGGCATCGGAATCGACCGGATCCGGGATTCACTGGTCTCCGAAAAGACGCTTGCTGTACTGGCGGACATGGTTTTCAATGATTTCGTCGACGAGAATTCGCAGGATCATCCGGCCGGCGATCGAGACCACGACATACGCAACAATCCCTCCGACAAGGGCCCGATAGGCGCACGTACCCGGTTCGCAATCACAGATCCATGCGACAATGGCGATCAGGAAAAACATGGCTACACCCAGCGACCCGGCGACCGGCTTGATCTTGTTCTCCATTTGTTATGCCCTTGTTGTTTTCGTTATGCCGTTGCGACGGATTGAGAACGTCCGCCTGCCAAAGCGGCTGCATCTCTAATTTTTATTGTCTCGATGGGCTCGATATGCGTGTCCGGGACGATTTCGTCATAGGCGACTACGGGCAGCCGGGGGACATTGCGTTCGAGCATATTGTACAAAGCGACCCGAATTCGGGAATCGCACAGCAGCACGATCGTCTCATAGGCCTTGTTCATCGCCGTCTTCCATGCCTCTGCGATATTGCGATTTAATTCCAGCGCCATCTCGGGGGCGATAGAAAGCGAGACATTTTCCCCCTGCTGGTTGATCGCGCTGATCAGATGATGCTCCAGCGCGGGATCCAGCGTCAGTGCGACCACCGAATCGGTGGGGGATTTGTACTGTTCGGTGATGGCCCGGCAAAGGCGCTTTCGCGTCATCTCCGTCAGCAGAGTGGCGTTTTTGGTTCGGGAGGCGTGTTCTCCCAAAGCCTCCAGGATCAGAGGCAGATCCCGGACGGGAATGCCTTCCCGCAGCAGATTTTGGAGCACCCGCTGCAATAATCCTACCGGGACCAGTTCCCCCACGACATCGCCCACCAGCGACGGCTGGCTTCGTCGCAGGCGTTCGACAAGCTGCTGGGTGTCTTCGCGCGTCAGCAGTTCGTCGGCGTGTCGGACCAGGGTTTCCGAAAGATGCGTAATGAGAACCGATTCCGGATCGATCACGGTGTATCCGTTGATTTCCGCCGTGTCTTTTTCCGTCCCGGTAATCCACAGAGCGGGCAAGCCATAGACCGGTTCTCGGGTAGGAATGCCCTGAACGGGCTTGCTGACTGTGCCGGAGTCCATGGCCAGGAATTTTTCCGGTTCGATATGCCCGGAGGCGATGACATGGTCGTACAGCCGAATTTCATAGGCGGTAGGTTCGAGATTGATGTTGTCGCGAAGCCGAACCAGCGGCACGACCAGCCCCAGTTGTTGCGCAATGCGCCGTCGTAAGGCCCCGATTCGATCGAAAATACTGCTTTTCTTCCTTGGATCGACCAGGCTGATCAGTCGCACTCCGACCAGGATCGAGAGGATGTCAATACTCAAAAGCTCCTCCACGGATTCGGTTTCTTCCGGTTTGGCTTGCGGTTTTGTTTTGTCGGTTTTCAGGGCCTTGTGTTCGGCCTGACGAGTAGACCAAGCGAACCATCCGCAGGCTGCGCCGATGAGAAGAAACGGCAGCTTGGGGAAACCGGGCACCAAAGCGAAGGCCGCTATGACGACCGAAGCGATCGCGATGGGCTGGTAATGCCGCAGGAGCTGGCGGGTCAGATCAAAACTGACCGTATTCTTGGAACGGATTTTACTGACCAGAAAACCGGAGCTGATGGCAATGATGATCGAAGGGATTTGACTGACCAGGCCGTCGCCGATGGACAGAATCGAATAGCGTCGGATGGCGTCGGCGATGGACATGCCGTTGGTATACCCCAGCAGGATCCCTCCGATGAGGTTCACCGCGGTGATAATCAGGCCTGCCTTGGCGTCTCCGGCGATGAATTTGCTGGCCCCGTCCATAGCCCCGTAAAATTCGCTTTCCCGGACAATCTCTTTTCGCCGTTCTCGAGCTTCGACGTCGGTGATATTGCCGGCGTTCAGATCGGCGTCGATCGCCATCTGCTTGCCGGGCATGGCGTCCAGAACGAATCGCGCGGACACCTCGCTGATGCGCGAAGCGCCTTTGGTGATCACGATAAACTGAATGACGACCAGAATCAGAAAGATGACCATGCCGACGATCAGACTGCCGCCGGCGACGAAGTTTCCGAAGGTTTCAATGATGGTGCCGGCATTCCCCTGAAGGAGGATCAATCGGGTCGAAGCGACATTCAGCGCCAGGCGAAACAGGGTCGTGATCAACAGAAGCGACGGAAATGTGGACAATTCGATTGGCTGATTGGTGCCGAGCACAATGATCAGGATAGCCAGGCCCAGCGAGATGCTGCACGATAGGCCGATATCCAGAAGGAATGTGGGTAAAGGAATTAACAGGGTGGCCAGGATCGCCATCAGCCCTGCGGCGAAGACGATATTGCTGTTTTTTGCCAGTCGGCCGGTAATCGAATCGGCCGGCATCATGATCTCATTGTCTGCCATGTCTCATCCGTGAGAAAAGTCTGTCCACGTCAGTTCTGTTCTTCATTGCGCTGCTGATCCTCCAATTCCTCCTTGCCGAGGATTTCTTTGATCCGTACGGCGAAACAGCCGTCCACGACAACGATATCCCCGGTGGCAAACCGTATGTCCTGTACGAAAATCTCCGCCGGCTGTCCTACCGCCTTGTCGAGCTGAAGCACGGAACCGGGTCCGGTTTGCAGCAGGTCGCGAAAGGGAATCGTCGTGCGGCCCAGATTGACGGTGATGGGCATGTTGATGTCGAGTAGAATGTCCAGATTCTCCTGTTCGGTTGGAACCAGACCCGGTTCGACCTGTTCCAGTTCGGCATCCTGGACTTCCGTTGCGGCTTTGTCGATCATCTCGGCGGTGGCTTGCGCCTGTTGTGTTTGTGCCATGTTTTCCATCCCTAGTCCATGACGGTTTTCTATTGGGCCTCCTGCGAGGCGATTACCACGGCATATTTCGTGGCCGTCCGTGCGGGATAGGCCTTGAAACATGCGCGATTGTTCAAGAGGACGTCGATCGGTTCATGGATCCGTCTTTGCAGTACGACCAGATCGTTGGCCCGCAGACGCATGAGGTCATGCAGGGAAATCAGGGCCCGCGCCAGGCGGGCCTCGACCTGGATCGGCGCTTCGCTGATCGTTTCCATGATCCTGTCGCGCAGCTCGTTCGGCGTTTGAGCGGGGCCGTCTTTGGCTTGCACCCCCAGGATCGGCTCCAGAGCTTCGGCGGCGAAGATGTAATGCAATTCGACGCTGTCAGTTTCGCTGGTCGTGACAATCGCGATAGTGAACAGGTCTTCCAGCCCCGCATACTCTATCGGCCAGTCTCCCTTGACGAAGCGGGATGCCTTTTGGACGGCTGGACCGCCGTTTTCGGAAAAGACACGCGCCACAGCGTCGGTGATGGCCGCGATGACGTCCATCAGGATCGATTCTTCCAGTTTGGTTAAATCGCGCTCCTCGCCGCAGGCAAAATCGGGATCGCGCAACATGTATCCCACAAGGGAAGCCGCAGAGTGGGGGGCGATGGATACCATGCCGGCGCGTTCTTTTCCCATTACGTGGAGAGGAAGAAAATAATGTTTCTGCTGTTCGCTTTGCGCCTGATCGGCGAGCATGCAGGCGTAATTTTGTTCGTATGCCCCCGCCGAGACTTCGAACTGTCCGTGGCAGAGGTTTTCAAATGTAATCAGGACCTGTTTTTCAATTTTTCGGGCAAACGACTCGAAACAGGACAGATTTTCACGGGCAAAATGATGCGGTTTGAGCCAGTCAAACAGCTCGTAATCCGGGGCCGTATCGCTAGGGTTTCGCCGTCCGGCCGAGGCCGCCATCTGTCGTAAACGACGCAGTTTTGCCCGTGTCAGCTTCTTGGTATCCAACGAATCCATTATTGTACGGCAAATTCCCTAAAATAGATTTCCAGGATGAACGGTTTGCTTTCCTTAAAGAGCTGCTCGTTTACGATATCTCGGATCTGTTTCTTGATGCGCTCGATATTCCGACGTCCTCGCACATCTTCCAGACTCAAATCGGAGAAAAAGGCATGCACCGTATCGCGGATGACAAGTACTTTTTCCTCCAGAAACTTCTGTCCTTTTTCCAGGTCTATTTCCGAACTGATCTGCAGGGTAATACCGGCCCGAATATATCTTGTTACTCCGGGCTCATCCAGGTTGGCGATAATGGGTTCCTGGATTTCAAAAGGCCAGGATATCTCCTGGCTCGGTTTGGCCGAGACAAGTTCGTCGAATGTTTTGATCGGCACCGGATCTTTGGACGTCTCGTTTCCCGGGTTTTGAAGGGGGACCGGGTCGGTGCCGGCCAGCAGTTGAGCCAGGGCAAATCCCCCGATCAGACCGGCCAGGATCATGGCGGCCATAATGCTCCACAGAAAAAGACCGCCCGGAAGGCGTATTTTGGGGGAGGGCTGCCCTTCTTTTTTCTGTTCGGTTTTTTCCTGCTTTTCCTCTTTGGCCATGTTCACACTCCGTGGTTCAGGAATAAGCCGCCGTCAGTCGGCCGGTATCGGACTCCGGCAAGGCGTACCGGTATTTTTTGATCTTCTCTCTTAAAGTTCGCCCGCTGATTCCGAGAACTTTAGCGGCTTTTGCCTGGTTTCCCTCTGTCGTTTTGAGGGTGGCCAGGATGGCCTGTCGCTCGATATCCTTCAGCGCCACGCCGGCCAGGGTAGAATCCTCCGGTGACGGTTCGTTGATGGTTAATTCGTCCAGAAGCCAGGGTGCTTCGTCCAGAGAAAGCACTTGCCCGGAGCCGAAGATCATGGCGGCTCGGATTGTGTTTCGTAATTGGCGGATGTTCCCGGGCCAGAAATAATTGCAGCAATGATGAAGCATTTGTTCGTCGATGGCCGTTATCGGACGCTGGATATCCCGGGCAAACCGATTGACAAAGTGCCAGATGAGCGGCGGGATATCCTTAGGTCGATTTCGTAAGGGGGGCACCGGCAGTCGAATGGCCGCCAGTCGGTAATACAAATCCGCCCTGAAAAGCCCCTGTCGGACCAGCGCAAGAATATCGGAATTCGTTGTGCTGATGATACGAACATTTATGCTTATATCCTCGGAGCCTCCGACTCGCTGAAAATTCATTTCTTCGAGAATCCGCAGGAGTTTGGCCTGGAAGCCCGGGGGGGTTTCGGTGATCTCGTCCAGCAACAACGTACCGCCATGGGCCCGCTCAAATCGGCCATGGAAACGCCCTGTGGCCCCGGTAAAGGCGCCTTTTTCATGTCCGAACAGTTCGCTTTCCAGGAGAGATTCACTCAATGCGGCGCAATTGAGTTTGATAAACGGGCCGTTTGTCCGGCGGCTTTGTGTGTGGATCAGTTGAGCGATCAGTTCCTTACCGGTGCCGCTTTCCCCGTGAATCAATACAGGCGCCGATGTGGGAGCGACTTTGCAGGCCCTGTAAACCGTTTCCTGCAATTGAGGACTGGATCCGACGATATGCTGAACGCGCCCGTTATGGCAGGGCAGAACCGCCGCGGCGGGAATGCGATGGCCCGGCAAGAGCATTTGCAGGATGGTATGAATCAGTTGTTTTTCAAGAGGTTTGGGGTAAAATTCAGTGGCTCCCGCCCGCAGGGTTTCCACCGCGCTTCGGGCGCAGTCATTATCGCTGGTCACCAGCACGGGCATTTCCGGGAACTCGGCGCGGATATTGCGAAGCAAACGCCAATCCTTGGATCCGTTGTCCGAAACGGTTTGTAGATTGAGAAACACGACATCAAACGTTTTCTCATGGAGATATTTGACGGCCGTATCCGGGTGGGTGGCTACGGTTCCGCGGATCGATCGTTGCGCAAAGGCCTCCAGCAGAGTTCGGACACAGGCCGAATCCCTGTCGATAATCAAAACGTCATGATGAATCGAATCAGAGACTGTTGGGATCATATCCAAATCTCTCTAAAACGAGCATCGGCTTCTGAAGTTGCTGTTGTTGAAGGATGTCCACTAAAAGGATTGCCGTCGGAACAAGGACATGCCCGGGATATTCCGCGATCATCTGTTGATACGCCTGGATCGCCTGCGCCGGATCGCGGCGTCGCAGACAATTGGCGGTCTGGAAAAGCGCCCAGAGGCGATTCTCGGCGGATTCGCCTGCAGGGGTGTTTTTCAGGACCAGACGATAATAGAGCAGCGCCTTATCCAGATCCTGATTGGCAAACAGGGCATCTGCGGTGTTAAGCGGATAAGCTATGGATTCGGGATGGTTCTGAATGACATCCAGAATCGGTTCGTCGGCGTTTTGTTGTCGTGGTTCGTTCCGAGACGCCTGGGATTGGCTTGTTTCGGCTCCCATCGAAGGAGGCAAGAGTTCTTCGTGGGAATTCTTGGAGGCTTCCTGAGAAGGGGATTTCGTTGTTGGATCGGGCATCTCCAGCATGTTGAGTCGG
Organism: Sedimentisphaerales bacterium; assembly: GCA_016930745.1. Classification (GTDB taxonomy): domain Bacteria; phylum Planctomycetota; class Phycisphaerae; order Sedimentisphaerales; family Anaerohalosphaeraceae; genus JAFGGE01. The sequence goes on along the minus strand of JAFGGE010000146.1, from coordinate 19,465 downwards.
ACGATCCAGTTCCGCATCGCATCGGAGGCGGAAACGGCCTGATTGGGATCGGTGTCGATGGCGGAGATTTGATGATAAACAAGGCTTTTCCGGAGTTGACGAACCGAAGTCGAGGCTGTCGAATGAGACGGGTTGTCTGAATTCTGGGCCGCCGGAAGCGATGTCGCCATCACGACGATCATGGCGATCCTGATCCATCGGATTGTTTTGTTTTCTCCGTTCAGTTTGTGCCTCCCGTACCTGTCTCCAGCAGACCCGCGTAGGCAAGAGCGGCCCTGCCGTGCTCATTTTTCGTCGTATAAACACGTCCTAAAATTTCAAATGCCGTATTTCGCTGGGAGGCCGGAACCTCCTTTCGCCGCAGAAAACGAAGACAGATATCTTCCGTCTGAGTGAGATCGCCCAATCGATAACAGACGTCGGCCAGAAGGAGATGCGCTTCATGGATCTGTTCCACGGCGGACAAATGTTTCAGGGCCTCGACCAGGTCCTGTCGCGCTTGTTTCGCATCGTCGATCTGCAATTCGCATTTTGCCAGTTCCAGTGTCAACAGAGCCCGATTGCGGGCATCGGCGATGAATTGAATTTGACGTCGGAGCAGTGTGATGGCGATATCCGTCAGCCCGATGTCTCGAAACAGCTGCGCCTGGGCCGTCAAAAATTGGCAAAGATAATATTGCGTCAGCTTTTCCTGCGGAACGGTTTCCAGCATGTTCAGGGCGGCGACATAATTGCCCTGGCCCCGTTCGGCCTGAACCAGTTGGAGGACGACTTCGATATAGTCGTCGGGAGAAAGAGAGGTTTCCAGGGCCTGACGCAAAGCCAGGGCGGCCTGGGGAAAATCCTGCAATTGCATCAGTGTCTTTCCGAGCAGAAAATAGCCGGGACCGCGACGTCGATCCTGCGGATGATCCGTCATCAGCAGCCCCTGCATAAGCCATTTTTTGGCCTCTTCGAACTGTTTTAATTCAAAGGCGCAACGCCCTGCCCCATACGCCGCTCGGCAGCGGGATTCTTTACTGAGATCAAGATTATAGACTTTGCGGAACATGTGCGCCGCGTCGTCATAAAGGCCCGCCTTTACGGTGGCTTCGGCCAGGTACAAGGAGGCTTCATCCACCAGTTGGCTGTCCGAATATTGAACCAGAATCTCGGTCAGATCCGCCTTGGCCCCTTCGTAGTCGCGCATCTCGGTTTTGATCCGGCTGGCGTTAAACAAGGCATGCGGGGCCAGAGGATTGTGGGGAAATTGTCCGGACACCAGCTTGTATTCCCCCATCGCGGCGACGCTCTGGTCGATCGTTTCGTGCATGAGCCCCAGAGCATAATGGGCATTGGGAGTACGATGGTCTCCGCGATACCGCAACAGAAACCGACGCCAGACATAGATGGCTTCCCTGGCGAGCAGGTGTGTGTGGTCGGCCAGATTCTCATAGATATCCGGATTGTGAATCACAATGTCGTCGGTGTTGAATTCGGCGATCCATCCGACACTGCCAGCGGCGATTTCCGGGATTCGCTGTTCGGCGTCTCCGGGCAGGTACAGCGTAACGGGACGTTTTTTAGCGTCTTCCTGGAAAGCCGTCCAGGAGAGGTTCCACCCGGACTCGGCGGCGAATCGGGCCAGAAATTCCGACAGCGGTGCTTCCAAGGCGATCGCGGACCATTGCGATCCGACGCTCAGTCCCGGTTGTTTGGCAATATAAGGCGCCAGGGCCGCCGGCCCGGTTTGTTCGACGCCGCGCTGCAAAAGAGCCCTCAGTTGTTCCTGTGTCGCAACAGGCAAATGTTCCAGGGAAAGGCTTTCGGACCATAGAACGCCGGGCAGCACAATATCTTGGTTGTTCAGCAGCAGAACCTGCCGGGTTAATGCCTCGGCCATTGTAAAATAACAATCCCCTTCGAAATTCGCGGAACACTCCTCCTGCACGGTCGGCAGCAGCGCCAAGGTTTTGTACGCGCGGATTCGGGCGATTTCATAATTGCGATTGGCCATCGCCGTCATCATAAGATGGTAATTCGCCAGCATACGAACGGCCGGCGATCGGCTGATCAGGGCCCGATCGAACAAGGGGTCCGGAGATCCGTACTGCGGAAGGTTTTGCAAACACAGGGCCATCTTGAGATACAGCATATCCCGGATCAGCTCGTCGTCTTCCTTGTGCTGGGTCAGGTTCCGATTCAATTTTTCATAGACATAATAGGCTCGTGTATAATCTCCGGACAGCAGAAACTGTTCGGCGACCTGCCAGGAAACGGCATGGTCCAGTGCGGCGGCCGTCGTGCGACTCAGTGGAATGCGGGGCAGTTCCGTAGCCGCGCCGGAGACCGGCGTTTGTTGGGTCGATGGGTTGGCGGCGCCGTCCGGATCGCGCATGGCCAGATAGCCTGTTACGCCCATGATTACGATGACGTTGATCAGGAGTACGATATGGGTTGGCGTCAGAAGCTTGACGCCGGCCTTGTGAGCCGCCTTGCCGGCCTGGGAAAGAAGATCGGGACCGCGCCCCTTTTCAATCATACGATAAAGCTTGTCGTCGCCGGCAAACAGATCCTCCGCCGAAATATCCGGATGGGCCTGTCCGGCGAACAATTCCGAAGCGTGAGGCGCCCTCGATGACTGATCAAACACATTTTTTGTATCGGTATCGATTTCCATTTTTTCATCCGGCGCCGGGATAGAATGGGTATATCTTAGACGTCATTCGTCCGGGCGCATTACTCCATCAGCTTTTCGAGGAGCAACAACCGTGCCATGAGAAGGATTCCCGTCAAGCCATGACATACAACGCTGTTGCTGGGGCTTTTCAGGGGTGGAACAGGCAATGCTGAGGCCGTCAAGCAGGCCGGCGGAGCGCCGGGACTGTTCGGAAGATTGACATCAGTGTACAAGATAGATCAAGGGGGAATACCATCCGTCAGAACGTCAGGGGGAGAATGAACCGGATCAAACCGTTACGATCTCGGGATCCTTATCGGGCTCAATAATATCGTATTGCTTGACCTTGGCGTAGAGGGTCGCACGGGTGATCCCCAGCAAGGCCGCAGCGCGAGTCTTTTGCCATCCCGCCTGCTGCAGAGCCCGCTTGACCAGTTCCTTTTCCGCTCGTTCCAGAGAGAAATCCTTCAAACCCAGAAGCGGAGAAGAAACCTCGGATTCCATGCCGTTCTCCGGATGGATGATCAGGTTGTCGACGGCAATTTTATCACCGGTTTCCAGCAGAATCGCCCTTTCGATCACATTTTTCAATTCGCGGACATTCCCCGGCCAGTGATGTTTGAGCAGCGATTGCTGGGCCAGCTTGGTCAGTCCAACGATCCGACCGGTCTTTTCAGGGCAGATCGTGGAGTTCTTGAGGAAATACTCGGCCAGCAGCAGAATATCTTCGCTGCGATCCGGAGAGCGAAGGGGCGAAAGAACAATCGGGCAGATGGACAGGCGATAATACAAGTCCCTGCGGAACCGTTTTTCCTCCACGGATTTGTGCAGGTTTTGATTGCTGGAGGCGATAATCGTGGCCTTGCATTCGATATCCTTGGTCCCTCCGACGCGCCGGAAGGTCTTTTCCTGTACCACCCGAAGCAGTTTGGCCTGCAGGTCCGGCGGCATTTCGCTGATCTCATCCAAAAAGATGCTTCCGTCCCCGGCCAGTTCCAGCAATCCCGCCTTGTCTCGATCCGCACTGGTGAACGAACCCTTGACATGTCCGAAGAGTTCGCTTTCCAGCAGGGTGGCCGTCAGGGCGGCGCAATTCAGGGCGACAAAGGCGCTGTTGCTCCCGTGACGAAGGATATGAATGGCCTTGGCGGCCAGTTCCTTGCCGGTGCCGGTTTCTCCGATGATCAGTACCGGATTGCAGGTGCTCCTTGCCACAACCCGAATCATCCGCAAGGCGCGATCCGTCGCTTCGCTGCGTCCGACGATCGAAACGGAAGAGGGACACTGGCTGGAAAAAAATCGGGCGTCAAAATTCCCGTCAAGTCGAATCTGTTTGAGCCGGTCGATAATGTGCCCGATGCGGTTGTGGTCCTTCTTGCCTCGTATGCAGTCGAAGGCGCCCAGACGAAGGTAGGTATCGGCATGCTCTTCGATCGTTTCATGCCCGACAACGACGATGGGCGGAGTATTGGCTCTGCGACAGGCCGTGGAGAGAAAATCCGCCACTTCCGCAGTTGGAACATGGGGATCCAGAAGAATCAAATGGGGATCGATCGAGTTGAGCAGATTCCAGGCATCCTTTGGTTCGTCCGCCGCGAAAAGCTCTCTGGTGTATGGCCGGAGCAGTTGATGCGTTTCCATGTCTTTGCCAACGACCAGGATCTTTTCCAATGCCATATTCACTTATCTCATTCAGAAGAGAGAACTGCTCTTGATGTCATCCGATTTTAATGAACATGGTGTCGGCGTTGCGCCTGAGTTAACTTTAATTTTTTATGGGACGGTCCAATAAAGCGTACAAAGTTTTCAGAGTATCTGCTGTGGGTTGCTGTTTATCGGACGTAGAAAAGGACTTGCCTGTTCCTTGCGGAATCCTAAGCAGCGGTTGGGAATGGACATTATTTCCTGCCGGTGAGGAGTTTTTATCCATGACTGCCGCAGCACTTGGCGCGATGGGAACAGGCCGCGAGATTCTGTTGGAATCCATAAGTCATTTGTTATCAGGCACATAGGAGACCAGAATGGATTGTGATTTCAAGAATGGCATGTCAATTGCATAGCAAGGGGATGAGATGGAATCGATCTATTGGTCCCGGGATTGTTGGGAAGGAATGCAACCGATGGAAGGCGTTACTTCGGCAAGTCAGCAGAGACTGGACTTTATGACATTGCTCGTAGAGGAACTTCGTCATCAGAATCCCCTTGAACCCATGGATCACCAGCAGATGGCCGCTCAGCTGGCCCAATTCTCGCAGTTGGAAGAGAGCGAGAAAATGAACAGCAATCTGGAAACGATCAATCAAACCATCGGCAAGATGGATGGAAGTTTCCAGGCGGCGATGTTTATGGCGGAACTGGACTACGCCAGGAATCTGCTGGGAAAAGAAGTGAGTTTTTACAGCGGGTACTACGATCAGATGCTCTCGGGCCGGGTGGAGGAAATCAACTTTGTCAACGGCTTGCCCTCCCTGGCAGTACAGGCAACCGTGACCAATGGAGAAGGTCAGGAGGAACAAAGGCAGTTCCCCGTGGCCCTGGACCAGATTAACAGTATTAGAAACGAACAATAAGTGTTGGGATCCTGCGGGAAGTAAAAGGAGACAAAAATGGGCGCATTGGCAGCAGGCGTTTCGGGTCTGAAGGCGCATCAGACGATGCTGGATGTGGCCGGCAACAATCTGGCTAACGTAAGCACCGTCGGCTACAAATCCAGCAATGTAAATTTTGCCGAACTTCTCAGCCAGACATTGAAGAAGGCCAGCGGGCCGACGGGTTCCCTGGGCGGAACCAACCCGCAGCAGATAGGAACCGGGGTCGGAATTGCGACCATAGCCCGAAATATGAGCCAGGGCAATCTGCTCTCGACCGGCCAGGATCTGGATGTCGCCATTGATGGAGAGGGATATTTTGTCCTTGGCGACGGCTCTCAGAACATATATACCCGAATCGGCTCTTTCAGTGTGGATTCCGACAATATGCTGGTGGATCCGGCGACCGGCTTCAAAGTGCAGCGGATCGGCACATATGGGGAAACCGAGGGTTTTCAAACCGCCGGAGATACCAGTATTAATATTCCATGGAGCGCCGCTATGCCGGCGCAGGCTACCAGTACGGTGACGATGAGCGGCAACCTGCGATCCTCCGCTTCGGCGAACGACGCCACCTACCATAAACTTACATCCAACCTGGCCTTTACCTACAACAGCGGGGCCAATACGGCCTCCACCACGACCGAACTGGACGCGCTGGATCAGTTCACGACAGCAGGGACATATGGTACGATCTCAATTACCGGCCTAGAATCGGATGGAAGCACGGCTCTGGCAGCCGGGAATTTTACCGTGACAGCCACAAGCACGGTTCAGGACCTGCTGGACTGGATCAGCGGCAAGTTTTCCGATGCCACGGCTACCCTGAATTCCAGCGGCCAGATTGAGCTGACCGGAGCTGATCGTGGTTACAGTCAAGCCCTGATCACGGGGATGAGCTATACACCCGGCGGGGGAGAAAGCTTTAGCCTGCCGACGTTTTTCAACATGACAACGCCAGGAGGCAACGACAGCAAGAGTTTCAATATTACCGTGTACGATTCCATGGGAGAACCGCACGTTGTGAGCGGCTATCTGGTCAAGACCGACACTACCAATACATGGGATCTGGTGGTTCCGACGGTAGGAGGAGAAACCAGTCCGACCTGGAGCGGATACGATATCGCATCCTCCACATTCAATCGTCGCATCTCGGGCATTCAGTTCAATTCCGACGGCTCCTTTGCGGGATTGAGCAGCCCGACCGAAAGTACAACGATTGGCGTGCAGTTTTCCACCAATCCCGGAGTCACTCAGTCGATCGAGTTCAATCTGGGGGCCGAAGGGGAATTTACCGGTTTGACCCAGTTTTACAGCGAACAATCCAGCGCCAACGCCCTGAGCCAGGATGGGTATCAGGCCGGAGAGCTGACCGGCATCTCCATCGATCAGGGGGGGATGGTGGTGGGCACCTTTACCAATGGCGTGAAAACGAATGTGGCCGCCATCCAGATTGCCACCTTCCAGAACCCGGGCGGTCTGGAAGCGATCGGAAATGGATATTACCTTACTTCCGCCAATAGTGGTTCGGCGGTGGCGACGATGGCCGCTACCGGCGGGGCCGGCACGTTGCGGGGAAGCAACCTGGAAGGATCCAATGTAGATGTGGCCACAGAGTTTGTGACGATGATGCAGGCCCAGAACGGCTACCAGGCCAACGCCCGGACGATCCGTGTGGCCAATGATATTCTTCGGGAGCTGACAAGTCTGATTCGTTAATTCGTTTCAGCTAAGGCGGAGATAATGCTGCTGTCGATACTCGCGTATTTGAAACCCGTGCTGGAAACGGCCTCAACGCCGTACGATCGATTCCGCGCGATGCGAGGGATGCGTTACGGCAGCGGCTGGGACATGGCGAATAACAAATGGTTTGTTCTGGTCGGCGCATCCCTGATTTTGGTTCTTACCATTGTGTTGTTGACGGTGCGCCGCTGGCGGTTGCAGCGCCAGGAGCAAAATCTGGCCCTGGAATTCGACGAGGAGTGCTATCGAAGGGGATTGACCGCGGAAGAGCATGAAATTCTTACGGGAATCGTGGAGCGGTCCGGACTGAAGCGCAGAAATTCCATTTTTACGATGGTTGTCGCATTCGACCGGGGCGCTTCCCGATTGATGCAGGAGCAATTCGCGCAGGGAAAAAGCATTGTCGAACGAAAACGTTTGAGTTCGACGGTCAATGGCATCAAGGATAAATTGGGTCTGACCGTCACGACGCGGAATTATGGAATTCGTCAAAACCGCAGCGACAAAGGAATCAGCAGCCGAACCATTCCGGAGGGGAAACTGGTGACGATCGCCCTGGCGGGCAAAACGGAAAATCAGCGGATCGAAGGAGTGGTCGTTAAAAACGACGATTTCGAAATTGTCGTCCGTACGGCCGTTCCTCTGTTCAGTCCGCCCGGCCAGGCCTGGAACGTGCGTTATCAGATGGGTTCGGCCACCTGGGAGTTTGACGGACTGACGATGGCCTGCGGTCCGGAAGGCCTGGAATTGAGCCATTCCGACAACATCCATTTTCTGAATCGCCGTCGTTTCCTGCGGGCCAATGTTCGTCGCCGCGCTCTGGTGGCGCGGTTTCCGATGGTTGTCAAAGAGGCGGACGGACAAGACATGATGCCCGAGTTTCTCGAAGGGACGGTAACCGAAATATCCGGACCGGGTCTGCGAATTCGATGCGATCTGGAGGTAGACCACGGCCAGAGGGTTCTGGTGATCTTCGAATTGGAAAAGGGAAGGATTATACAGGACATCGGGGAGGTGCGCGGCAGTCGGGACACGGCGGTAACCCGCTCCATCGGCGTAGAACTGATCGGACTCAGCGACGCAGGCGTCAATGAGATGGTGCGGGTGACCAACCGGATCGCCTCCCAGCAGGGGGCGGATCTGGAAGAAGGCAGCGAAGATTTGATTATGACCGGAGGTGCAACGCATGGTTAATTCGGCCGGTCCATTGGGTTCCAGCATCGACGCCCTTATGAAAGAGTATCAGACGATTGCGAACAATCTGGCCAACACGAGCACCACCGGATACAAACGCCAGGTCAATACCTTTAGCCGCCATTTAATCGATAAACTGGGCGATGCCCCGCCGTCCGATCCGCCCGTGGCGGAGCTGGTAACGCGGGGAGGACTGGATTTCTCCCAAGGCACGCTTGTCGCGACCCAGCGGATGCTGGATGTGGCCGTCGAAGGCAAGGGATTTCTGGTCGTTGAGACGCCGGAAGGACCCCTGTATACCCGAAACGGCGCGTTGCAGATCAATCCGCAGGGCAATCTGGTGGATTTGCAGGGGCGTCTTGTCGCCGGCGCCGAAGGATTACTCATTATTCCTCCCACGGTAAGCGAACAGGACATTGCCATTTCCGAGCAGGGAGTGATCTCGGCCGGCCAGGCGCAGTTTGGTCGACTCCGGCTTGTGGATTTTGGGGCGGATGAAGGCGACCTGGTTCCGGTCGGTTTCAATTCCTATAAGGCCCCGGACAACCTGCGACCGGCGGATGCCACGGACGCCGTCGTGAAGCAGGGTTTTCGAGAGAGTTCCAACGTCCGCCTGATGGAAGAAATGGTGGACCTGATGACCGTGGCGCGGATGTATGAGACCAATATGGGATTGATGCAGCGCCGGCGGGAGCTGACAAGAACGATTATGGGCATTGCCAATGGATAATCCAGACCAGGGAGATGAACGATGTTAAGGGCATTTTCCACAGCGGCCACAGGAATGGACGCACAGCAGACGATGGTCGATGTCATTGCCAACAATCTGGCCAATGTCAATACCAACGGTTTCAAGACTTCGACGGTGAATTTTCAGGATCTGCTGTATGTCAAATTGCGGGAGGCCGGTCGCGAGGTGGCCTCGGGCATCACGGCTCCCAGCGGGCTGGAGGTCGGCAGCGGCGTGCGGCTGGCCTCGACCAATAAAATCTTCACGGTGGGCGAGTTTCAAAGCACTGGCAATGATCTGCACCTGGCCATCCAGGGGGATGGATTTCTTAAGGTGACGCTGCCGAACGGGGATTTGCGCTATACCAGAGATGGAGCCCTTCAAATGGATGCCAACGGGCAGTTGGTTACGGCCTCGGGATTCGTCATCAGCCCGGCTATCACAATCCCGCAGGATTTCCGGACCATCGATATCGCCGCCGATGGAACGGTCAGCGTCGAGACCTCCAGCGGCAATCAGGCGGTCGGGAATATCGAGCTGTATCGGTTTCAAAATCCCGCCGGCCTCGCTTCCGAAGGGGGTAATCTGTATCGGGAAACCGAATCCAGCGGAGCGGCCGCATCGGGCACGCCGGGAGAAGACGGATATGGAAGCATTCTTTCCAAGTATCTGGAAAAATCCAACGTCCAGATGGTCAGCGAGCTGGTCAACCTGATTCAGGCCCAGCGAGGCTATGAGATCAACTCCCGCTGTATCCGGGTGGGGGACAATATGCTGCAGCAGCTTAGCACCCTGGTGAGGTAACAGCCGGTAAGGAGTTTGGTACCATGAAATGGGCGGTAATGGCATGGATGGCGATGGCGGCGATGGAGTCCGGTCCGACGGGGACCGAACAGGCGCAACTGCGTATTTATCTGCCGCGCGAAATTATCGTACAGCAGGATGATCTCCGATTGGGTCAAATTGGAATCGTACGCGGCCAGGAATCCATTCGGGCCAAGGCCGAGCAGGTGGAATTGGGGAAATTTTCCCTGACCGGCCAGCAAATCGTGCTGGATCGGGTATCCATTCTGAGTCGATTGGCCTCCAGTGGGATTGGGGCCGATCAGGTCCAAATAACCGGGGCCCAGGCAGTCCTTGTACGCCGCGATGAAAAGCGGATTGCCCCGGAGCGAATTGAAGCGGTGGCCCGTTCTTTTCTGGGCACTGTGATTGGCCCGGACCGTTTTTGCGAATTGAAAGTAATCCGTTCGCCTCAGGGCTGGGCGCTGCCGGAGGGATCGGAGAATGTGGTATTACGGCCCCAGATGGGGCAGTACCAGGTAAAAGGCACACAGCGGATTATCGTGGAAATCGTTCTGGACGGCAAAGTGGTCGGACGTCGGGACGTGGTATTTTCCGTGCGCTTTCAGCGTCGCCGGGCGATCGCCACCCAGGATATTCCCGCCGGGACCTTTCTGACCAATTTGAATATGAAGATCGAGATGGTGGATTCGGATACGGCCGAGCCGGCCGACTGGAAGCCGCCTTATGGACAGGTGGTCCAGCGATTGATTCGATCCGGGGAAAGTATCCCGGATTCGCTGGTTGCCCCGCCCGAGCCGGTCCTGGTCGTCAAACGAAGACAGATGGTCGTTGTCCGGCTGGAAAGCAAGCTTTTGCAATTGTCCTGGGTGGGCGAGGCGCTGTCCGACGGCCGGGTGGGGGAGTTGATCAAGGTTAAAATGGGGGCCCAGCGAAACGGGAGAACGATTACCGCTCGGGTCAAGGAAGATGGAACATTGGAACCGTATCGGGAAGGAATGGAAGTATGGGCGGCAAACACAGGCTCCTGACAATCGTGTTGTGCGCAGGCGTGTTGTCGGCTTCTTGTCAGGCCGGCTCCATCTGGGCCAAAAAGAACAAAAGCAAGCCGAGCCTTTACTCGGACGACAAGGCCTGGCAGGTAGGCGATGTGCTGACAATCATTATCAATGAAGACCATAAGGTGGACAATAAGGTGGATCGCGATCTGGAAAAGACTACCAGCCACAGTGTGGATTTTGATGGTGATAATTTTACCGTGGAACATCTCATTCCCAGTATTCCCAGCCTGAAAATCGAGGCGGAGAGCAGCAAATCGCTGGAAGGCAAGAGCGATTACAAGGATGAGCGGAGCATCGAAGACCGTATGACGGTAATTGTGGAAGATGTGCATCCCAACGGCAATCTGGTGGTATTGGGCACGCGTACCCGGGAGGTCGGCGGGGATCGACAGACGATCCAGGTCAGCGGCATAGTCCGGACCAGCGACATCCTGATCGACAATACCATCCGAAGCGAGCAGGTGGCCAATTTCATGATGGTTTCTCTCAGCGATGGCGTGACGGCGGATTACAATGAGCCCGGCTGGCTGGCCAAGATATTCGATTTCATCTGGCCGTTCTAATTTGTGCATGCATAAGGGAGCGAAACAACGATGAAACGCCCTATACGATGGATCCTGTTGTGGTTTTTGGCTGCGGCGGCGTCGGTTGCGGCCGCACGGATCAAGGACATCGTGGAAGTGGACGGCGAGTGGCGCAACCTGCTCAATGGCTGGGGTCTGGTCGTCGGATTGAATGACACCGGAGACAGTTCCCAGCCCAGCGCGCAGGTTCTATCGAGCCTGTTGCGGAAAGAAGGGATTACGCTGCCTCCGACCTTGCTGGCCAGCGGCAGCATTGCTTTGGTCAGCGTGACGGCGGAATTGCCTCCGTATGCCATGGAAGGATCGACGATTCCCATCACGGTAGCGGCCGTGGGAGACGCCAAAAGCCTGCAAGGAGGCCAGCTCCTGCAAACCGAGCTTCGCGGCTTTGACGGCGAGGTCTATGCCGTGAGCCTGCGAACGGCGATCAGTACGGCGTCCTGGACAGCCGAGGGGAAAACCGGCAGCAGCATGACCAAAAACCATCCGACCGCCGGACGTATCGAAGACGGCGCTACGATTGTGCGTTCGGAGATCTCCCAGATCATTCAGACGATCGCCGGCCGGCGTTATATGACCCTGAAACTTCGAAAAAGCGACGCCACGACGGCTGAGCGTGTCCGGCTGGCCGTCGAAAAGATATTTCCCAACAGTGTCTTTGTGGAAAGCGCCGGCATCATTCGCGTTCGTGTCCCCGACACCGTGACGGAGAGCAATGTCAATCAATTCCGCGCGCAAATTGAGCAATTGAATGTGGATGTCGATATCCCCGCCGTGGTTGTGATCAATGAAAAGACCGGAACGATCGTGGTGGGGGGCCATGTTACTATTCTGGAAACGGCCGTCGCCCAGGGAAGTCTGGTGGTCAAGATCAAGGAGCAGCAGTTTGTCTCCCAGCCGATCGCCCCGTTTACCGGCAGCGCCACCACCGCCGTCGTGGATGACACATCTATGGGCGTGGAAGAGGAAGAAGGGTATCTGATCCGTGTGCCTCAGGTGGTGACGGTATCGGAACTGGTGGAAGCATTGAACGCCATCGGCGCCACGCCGCGGGATTTGATCGCGATCTTCAACGCCCTGAAGGAGGCCGGGGCGCTGCAGGCGGAGATTCGGATGATGTAAGGAACGCGGGAAACCCGCGATTGGAAACAGATTATGGAAGGCAATGAATTCACAATCCATGGACCGTCCGGCCTGGGGATAGAGCCCCTCTGGAGTCCCGAGCGGCGCCCGCCCGTCGATGTCGTCGACCTCGAGGAGGAAAAGCGGAAACAGACGGCGCGCGATTTCGAGTCGATTTTCCTGCAGCAGCTTTTCAGTGTGATGCAACAGACTATCCCGGAATCCGACCGGGAAGATATCTCCTCCGGGCAGATCAAGAGCATGTATTGGTCGTTCATGGCGCAGGCCGTCGCCGATCAGGGAGGATTGGGGCTTTGGAAGCAGGTGTATGAACAAATGCCGAAAACCGGGGAAACATCCTCCTCCGAAGGGAGAGGGACCGAACTACGGAAGCTGGATGAGAACGCATGAAGACAAGCGACGCGAATTGGGATTCTTTGGTGCAGGAACTGCTGGAAATTCTGGACGCCGAGCAAAAGCGCATCGTCCTTACCTTGACGAGGCTGGACGAATTGCGTAGCGCGGTGATCAAACGCGACGAAAACACGTTGTATGCGCTGCAGGAAACGATCCGAACCGAACAACAGCAAACCGCCGTTTTGGAATCGCGCAGAGAGACCGTTCGGAAAAAAATCGCCGATATCCTGGGATGTTCGGTCGGGCAGTTGAATCTCACGCGTCTCTGCAAATCTCTGGACGGCATTCTGCTTCGGCAGGCGCAGTCGATGCAGCAATCCCTAAAGGAATCCGTACGCAGGCTCAGGAATGAACATACGGTTACGACCCTCCTGCTGCGCGATTGTGCCCGCATCAACCAGGCTCTTTTGCGATGTCTTCTGGGAGAACGAGGAGGAACGCGATTGTACAATGCCCGAGGGACATCCGCCCTGCATCTGGAACGGGGTTTGATGAGTTCGAGAGCATAAATCGGATCGATTCCCGAAATAAGGGAAAACCATGGCTGGATATGAAATTGGAATCAGCGGCCTTCACGCCGCACAAAGCGCGCTGGAGATTGTCGGCAACAACCTGGCCAATGCGGCTACGGAAGGATATCACCGCCAGAAGGTTGAGCTGCGGCCGCGGGATGAGGTCTATTCAAACGGACATCTGATCGGCCAGGGTGTGGATATGACCGGCATCAAACGGCTGGTCAACAAGCTGCTGGACAGCGAGATCGTCAATCAGGAATCGACGCTTGCGCAACTGGAAAAGGAACTGGAAGCCCTGACTACCATGGAGAGTGCTTTTGCAGAACTGACCACCTCGGCCATGAGTACGGCGATGGACGATTTTTTTAATGCCCTGCATTCCCTGTCGGCCAATCCGAATGACGTGAATATGCAAAGTCTGGTCGCCAGCGGCGCCGAATCCATGTGCAATCTGATGCGGAATCTGGGATCGGTTGTGACGGAACTGGAAGACCTGGCCCTGTCCGAGGCCCAGTCGACCATCGAAGATGTGAATGTGCTTACAGAGCAAATTGCCGAACTGAATGAAAAAATCAAGTCCCTTTCCGTGCGGGGGCACGATGTCAGCAACATGCTGGATCAGCGGGATCAGTTGATCACGGAATTGAGCCGTTTGATCGGCATAACGACATATGAAAAGGAGGACAATGTTGTCGATGTGGTGGTAGGCGACGTCACAGTGGTTCTGGGGAACCTGACGACAGCCCTGGACGTCGGTCTGGTGGTTAACGGGAGCCATTATGACCTGGGCGTTACGGCGGCCGGTCAGAATATCTATAATACGGAACTGAACGGCGGACGCATCGGCGGCTTGATTTCGCTGCGCAATTCACTGGTGCGCGATGTAATCACGGATCTGGACACTTTGGCTTTAACGATTATTAAAGAAATCAATCATCTGCATGTCCAGGGCGTAGGGACGGCCGGCTCATTCGATCGCCTGACCGGCTGGACGATGACCGAGACCGACGTCGCCAATATGCTTCCTCCGGTCGCCAGCGGCAGCATTTTTATTCGGGTGACCGATTCTGCGGGTGTGGTAACGCGGCATGAGATCACGGTCGATCAGGCCACATCGACGCTGTCCAGCGTAGCGGCCGATATCGCGGCAATTCCGGGTCTTGACCTCAATACGGCACTCAATTCGGGGCGTTTGCAGATTGTGGCCAATCCGGGGTATACGTTCGATTTCCTGCCCGGGGCGCTGACAGAACCGAGCGAATATCCGGGCGGTCCCCTGGCCGGAGGTCCCAGCGGCGAGGCGGCCCCGACCATTACCATTACAGGGACATATACGGGAACCACAAACCAGACCTATACCTGTACAGTGAATACTACCCCTCCGGGCCAGACCTGTGCGATCGGTTCGGGCACGATGGAATTAACAGTTGTGGACGGCAATGGCGTAACCGTGGCTCGGCTTAACATCGGGCAGGGATATACGGGCGGCACAGGGGTGGATTCCATTTTATCCTTTGACAACGGATTGAAAATTTCCTTCAGCAGCAATGGCGACAGCCCCGGTTATCTCAATGACGGGGAGCAATTCGAGATTCAGGCCCTGGCCAATTCGGATACCTCCGGCTTTCTTGCCGCGGCTGGAATCAATACCTTTTTTTCCGGGGTGGACGCCACCTCCATGGCTGTCAGTGAGGATGTACGGCTCAGCGGCACTCGGATCGCCGTATTTCGATCCGTGGAGCAAAGTGTCGGGGCCAACGCTCTGGAGATGGCCAAACTGGGGGATACGGCCCTGACGGATTTGACGGGTATGGATCCAAAATCCTTTTACCGCGATCTGGCGACCGATGTGGGAAACGAAATCGCCGTGGCCAACGTGCGATATGAGAATGCCCATGGGATCTGGCGAAGCCTTCTTTCCCAGCGCAGCGAGGTCAGCGGAGTGGATATGAACACCGAAGCCGCCCAGATGCTGGTTTTCGAGCGGATGTTCCAGGCCATGGCCAAATATATGAGCACGGTAACACGATCCCTCGATGTTCTGATGAGCATCGCCTCCTGACAGGGATCGGAAGTATGGAAAGTAACAAAGCATAGGTGAACTATGAGCTTTTCTCTGGAATCGATCTATAACGGGGCGGCATGGGCCATCGCGGTGCACAGTTCGGCTCTGGCCAAACTGCAGGAACAGGCGGCCTCCGGCCAGGAAGTCAACCGACCCAGCGATAATCCCTATGAGGCCAACCGCATTCTGGACCTGCGGACGGAGAGCCGGTCCATGGAGCGGTTTGTCAATACCGTCAGTGAAGTGGTCGGCATGCTGGAATTCAGCGGCTCGGTCATGCAGCAAATGAGCGGCGAACAGGGATTGCGCGGGGCACTGGAAACATTGACATCCGCCTTATCGCCGATCTACTCGAATCAATCGGTTCGTAACCAGAAAGCCAGTCAGCTCAATGAGATTCTGGAAAATATGGTTTCCCTGGCCAACAAGCAGCGACTGGGCCAGCGTCTTTTTGCCGGGGCCGACAGTGATGCCGATCCGTATCAAGTGACCCGCAATAGCGCCGGTGAGATTATTCGGGTGGAATATGTGGGCAGCCATGAAGAGCAGAAAGTGGTGGTTGCGCCCGGTGTGGAGGTCTCTTCGGTCCTCGTGGGGGATGAACTATTTCGGGCCGATGACGTGGGTACGCCGGAATTCTATGGTTCGACCAATGCTAAAGCGGGCAGCGGCACCAGCAGCGTTCGTGGAGATGTCGAATTAACGATAACAGGAACAGCTGGGGCATGGGTTTTGAGTATTGACGGAGGCGCCACCACTTTCACATCGGATGGCTCGGATGCCAATCTGCCTGTAGTCAACGGTACAACCGGAGAAGTGCTTTATGTTGATACCACTGATGCCAATCTACAGGCGGGAACCGCGTATGTTCGAGTGCCGGGGACATATGACCTTTTTAACATTTTGATCAACACCCGTGATCTTTTGAAAAATGAAAGCAATATGCCCGAAACGATATGGAGCCAGTATATTGATAAGACGATTACCGCCATGCAGGAAGTGGACGCCAAACTGACGCGGGCCTATCCGATTATCGGGGGGCGAATAACCACCCTGACCAACCTTCAAAAGAGCCTGGAGGATATTAAGATGAACGCCGAGGAGGAAATCTCCCGGCGGCAGGATGCCGATATCACGCAGGTGGCGCTGAATCTGAGCCGGCACGAGGTGTTGTATGAAATGTCGCTGGCGGTCTCGGCAAAAATGTTCAGTCTTTCTCTGACGGATTTTATTGCGTGATTGGATTGGTTTGTCGGTTGGCGCCTGCAGGAGTCTTTTCTTGTCGAATACGGAATACCAGCATGTCTTGAACCTGGCTTCGCAGGATCGCCATGATGAGGCGATCGTTTTTATGCGACGCTATCTGACGCAGCATCCCGACGATGCCGAGGCATGGAACGATGCGGGGGTGATCCTGTATCGATTAGGTCGGTATCGCGAGGCGGCCGTTTGCCTGGAACGTTCGCTCGATGGGGTAAAGGATCCATTCCATGCTTTCCTGAATCTGTTGGAAACCTGTCTGGCGGCTGGAGAATTTGTTACTCTGGGTTTGCTGACAGAAACAATGATCCAAAAAAAGAGTATGAGTATTGATTTCCATCAGGAGGTATGTCGAGATCTGAAGAAGCGGGGATATTCGGCGGCGGCGATGGAGGTCCTTCTGGCCGGGCGGAGAAATGGGATTGAGGATTCCCTGAGAATGTATGAAGAATTGCTGTCCGAACAGCCGAAAATCGCCCTGTTTTGCGGAGGGGATGGAGCAACGTTTTTACAGGAGATTCAACATTGGCTGGCGGATCGGTACCCGGTACAGATGTTTGAAGGAAATACGGTCGAACAGGTGCATCGGCTGATGGAATGGAGCGATATTTCCTGGTTTGAATGGGCCACCGAACTGGCGGAAATCGGCTCCCGGATAAGCGGTGTCTGTCGAAAAATCGTCCGATTGCATCGCTATGAGGCCTATCTGGACTGGCCCTGCCGGATCCGATGGGAAAACATCGATGCGTTGGTTACCGTAGGTAATCCCTGTGTGCATGAAGCATTGCTGGCCCAGGTTCCGGACCTGCCGCACAGGACAAAATGGGTAACGATACCCAATGGCCTAAATCTGGCAAAAATCCCGTTTAGAGAACGCCAAAGTGGAAAGAATCTGGCGTTTGTAGGCAATATGCGTATGGTAAAGAATCCGATGCTCCTGCTGCAATGCTTTACAAAGCTTATACAGATCAATCCGGACTACCACCTGTTTTGGGCGGGCAAAGTACAGGATACCGTCGTGGAGCAATATGTACGGCATATGGTCGATTCCCTTGAATTAAAAGAAAATGTGCATTATCAGGGTTGGCAGACGGATATTTCCTCCTGGTTATCCGATAAACACTACATTGTCTGCACCAGCGTCATCGAAAGCCAGGGCATGGGGGTTCTGGAGGCCATGGCGATGGGACTCAAACCGGTCGTCCACAACTTCCCCGGTGCGGAGCGGACCTTCGGCCAAGAATGGCTGTTTGATACGCCCGAGCAATTCTGTGCCCAAATCCTTGTCCCGCAGTACGAATCCATACGCTATCGGCAGTTTGTCGAGCAGCGATACTCCCTGCAACAGCAGCTTGGACATATTGGGAAGGTCCTCGCGGATCTGAAAACGCCTGTTTATCGTTCCGTCGATTCCTTCCGTGCGGAAGCGGTCTTGTCCTGACAGGCCTGAAACGCATGGTGTACGGTTTCTATACACGCCCGCCGACCGATGGATTGGCAGCGAAGAAATCTCAATTATATTCGATATTTTCCGTTTCGGCACATCTTTTGCTCTTCTGCCTCCTGTGTAAAACTATAGTCGCATTGCGGATAGTTACGGGAGATAAGCGATGGGAATGGATTCCAGGACAGATCAGTATGAGCAGGCGTTAAAACTGGCTGAAACAGGCCGGCATGAACAAGCCCTTTCTCTTTTAGAAGAGCACTTACAGGAAAATCCCTCTGATGCCCAGGCCTGGAATGATGCCGGAGCGATCCTGTACTGCCTTCGACGTGTGGAAGACGCCATACAATACTTTGAGAAGGCCGTCAAGCTCAGCGGGACCTCGATTGCCGGGGAAATCTACTGGAACCTGTGCGAGGCCTATCTGGATGGGGGATATCCAGGTATGGCCGCCCGGTTGTTCGACGAGATGGAACGCCAGAAGATCCTTAGCCCGGATACCCTGAATCGGACGGCGGACGTCTTCCTGAAGGAGGAGAATCTGGGCGGCGCTCTGGAGATGCTGCTGTATTCTCTCGAGATGGCGCCGGAACAGGAAATCCTCGAACCGATGCTCGAAGTGATCCGGAGCAAACGCGCCAAAGTCGCGATTTTTGCCGTCCGCGAGAATAAAACCGCACGGCGGCTCCGTGAATTCATGGAAAAACGGTTCCCCACGCAATGGCATATGGGAAAGTCCACAGAGCAGGCAGGCTCCGCTCTGGAATGGAGCGATATTGCCTGGTTCGAGGGATACAGCGAGTTGGTCTCGGCTCTCTCGCGACAGACCAAGACATGCCGAACCGTTGTTCGATTGGGAATTGAGGATGTATACGATGCCCCGCTCGAAGAAGTGGAATGGGGCAATATCGATGCGGTTGTCGTCAACGGCGGCTTCCTGGAAAAGGAGACATTGCTGTCGCGGATAGAGGATTTGGAGAAACGAACCCGTGTTGTAACGGCCTTTGAAGGGGTTGACCTGAATGGAATACGGTTTCAGTCCCGTTGCCGGGGCAAGAAACTGGTATGGATCGGCGACATCGATACCCAATCCAATCCGATGATGCTGTTGCAGTGCATGCAGAAGCTAAACTATATCGACAAGGACTATCGTTTGTATATTGTAGGCAGATGTGCCGACAAAGGGGTGGAGCAATATCTCCGTTATATGGCGGATAAGCTGAATCTTTCCGGGGTGGTCGTATTTGAGCCGGAAGTCAAAAATCTCAATCAGTATCTG
>JAFGGE010000145.1 GCA_016930745.1 Sedimentisphaerales bacterium | reverse complement strand
TGTTTTCACCTTGCCCGGCCAGTCGGCGTGGAGGAACTGGCCGAACTCGTCGATGAAGGGATAAAACGTCTTGCTGTCCAGGATCCGGACCGATCCGCCTGCCGAAATCTTTTGAATCCGAAACGAATACTCCTGGCCGGGCCGATTCACAAAAACCACCAGACCGATCACGTTGCTCGTATCCAGTTTGCCCTGATGCTGCGGATAGCCGCGCATGCCGATCAGCTCCAGCGGCTCGGACAATACCCACGGCGTCGAATGAAACCGCACGGTGATCGTGCCCGTTTGCCCCGGCTCGATCGTCGCCTGATCCGTAAGGCAGTGATCGACGCCATTGGCCCCGGGATTGTCCACGCGACAGTGAATCGTCGCCTTCCGCTGGCAGACATTCCTGACTTCCATCTGCAGATAGGAAAACGGCGACAAATCCCATTTACCGCCGGCTGCTTTGATCGTCACGCCAGGCCAGGGCTTTTCATGGCCGGTCTGCACCGTGATCCCCGCCTCCGTCCGACGGCATTGGGCATCCGAAGGCTCCAACGCCCCCAGGGCATCCGCCTTGCCCGGCTCGTACAGCACGCGAACATCCTGGGCAGCCCCCGCCGCCGCCAGCCACAGAAACGCAACACCGACCCACTGCATGGACTTTTTCATCGTATCCTCCGCTAGGCAACAAACTCATCCGCCGGATCGAACGGCGGGATGACAAGATTGAGAATCTTCATCGTTCCCACGGCCCGATGCCGACAACCCGGCCGGATCATCACTGCCGTCATCGGCCCCACCGGCACCCGCTCGCCGTCCAGTTCCATGTGCCCGCTGCCTTCCAGAACCACATAGATCTCCGTAAGCCGCTTATGGTAATGGACCTGGGCATCCTGCTCGATCTGCACCACATGCACTGAGGCCGGGGCATCGGGCACATCCGTAAACGCCCGCTTGCTGAAACCGCACGGACAGGCCACCGGCTCGATCCGATCCAGCCGCGTTATCTCGTACCCGCTCAAAGACTCGCCTCTTTCAGGGATGATCGAATGTCATTTTTTTCACTTCCACGCCCTCGATGGCATTGAGCCGGCCGGCCAGCTCGTCGGCCCGGGCCGCATCGTCCACCATCTCCAGCAGGATCAATCCGTTGGGCGAACAGAACGCCGCATCGGCCTCATGCAGGCCCAGCCGCGTCTTGATGCTGCACCCGTATTCGGTCAATAGATGCTGCACCGGATCGACATGATGAATCCGGTCGGTAATGTGCACCCCTAAAATGATATGTTTCCGCATCGGCATAGATCTCTCCCTCGATTCGCACAGTTCGATTTCGGGTAGTTATCCTTCGTTGAGGATTTCTTCAACGATCTCGGCGGCGTCACGGACATATCCGGGGCACTTGTCGAAGGCGCCGGGCTGTCTGACAGCATTGTTCCCCTCGGGGGATCGTATCACAAAGCCCAGCAGGTCTTTACATGTCGTCGTTCCGTTTCGCTCTGTAAAACGTTCCGCCGTTCGAAAAACCAGATCGTACACTTTTTCCTTCGTCGTCTTGTCCGACGCATCCTCCGTGCCGAACGCCAAACCCAGAACCAGATACGCCCCCGTCAGCGCCCCGCAGGTGTCACCCATCCTGCCGATCCCTCCGCCAAATCCGGAAGCAATCTTCAGTGCGGATCGGCAATCCATGCCGAGCTGTTCGGCAAATGCCCCCAGAACCGCCTGGCTGCAATTGTAGCCTTTGCCAAACAACGCCACCGCCCTGTCCGTCGTTTCACTCACCTTTCAGCCTCCGCTGCATGTCCCGGTAATCGCACGTCTTCCACATGGCAATAAAACAGCCGATCGTCACAGCCAGAGTTCCCAGCAACAGCAGGGTATAGACGGTCGGTGAAAACGAGCCGGCTCCGAAACAACTGTATCGCACCGGCCCGGCCCGCCAGGCCTTGCGCCCGACCACCAGCAGAAGCGTCACAAAAAGCCAACAATGCCCCGCCACAAAATATCGCAACATTCTTCAGTCCTCCCGATAAAGTCCGTATCTTATAACTCCAACGGCCTCAGATATACAATACCCGCCCGTCTTTGTAAGAACAAGGGATTCTTTTAGGTTCAGTCGTTGTACAGAAACCTTACGATTATCGCGCTTCGGGCACCGGATGCAGCGCCACCAGTTTGGGCCTGTGCGAGGGGTGCGAGACATGGCTGCGATCGAAGATCGCGATCATCCGCCGATCCGCCTGGTTGTCGCATTCGTCGTCGGCCGGGGTGGCCGTCCCTTTGTCGTCGATCTGCGGCGCCCCGATCCGGATCGCGATATACGCCGTAAACACATCACTGCGCGTCGTGAAGATATTCGACATCCGGGACAGAATCCAGTCCCGCTCCTCCACATCGTCATCCATCACCGGATCGGGATCTCCCGAAGTATCCTGCAGAATCGCGAAATTGGGATCCATCCGCTCCACCCGCAACAGGTCGGCCAGGCTTTTGTACGGTCCGCTCTTTCTCTCTTCGACAATCTCGGAGGCCAGCAGGTCTGCAAACGCCGCGGGATCTTCGCCATTGGCCGAATCCACCCAGTCGGGATTGGGCGGGATCGCCGCACGGATTACCTCCTTGGTCGCGGAATTGACATTGACCCGCCCCGGAAGCGTCCCCTCGGATCGATTCAGAAAACTGATGTACCCAAGGAGTTCCGGGGCGGCGTCAATATCGCACCGCACATCACCCTCGGCCGCAGCCAAGCCGATTTTCGTCGTAATCGCATTCGGATCGCCCGCCTCGCTGCCCAGCCAGACAACCCGTCCAAAATCCGTCAGAGTGGAATATTTCCACAAGTCGCTCGCCGCATCCCAACTGTCCTTCACGGGAAGCTGCCATGCCTCGATATCAAGATCGACTTGATTTTTAACCCCTAATCTCCGAAGTCCCTGATCGCTTTCATAGCCCTCTTCGCTCGAAACAGCAAATTTCCATTCATTGTCGTCACGACGTGTTATATGGCGTCCACCATCTGTATCCAAATAAATCTCTTCCAATTGCCCTTCAGGCGTCTGATCAATCGTAATAAACTGATTTGCCTGTCTTGGATCGGGACGTTGGATCTCGGCAATATCTTCCAGTCGCCCAAGATTCAGACCAAAATTTGAAATTTCCACCGTGTTTGTAAAGCCAGGCTGTACAGGAACAGGATAGGAGGCTTCATCGGAACGAATAACGAGCCGTGAAGGATCTTCGGGTGTACCTGCAGGTACTGTCGCAGCAGCCGTAAGAGTATACGTTTGTTGATTTGTGGTACTCCCCAAGCGGATACGCCAGCCATTTAAATTTAGCTCGGAATCGTAGGGATTGGCCAACTCAATACCAAAAGCCTGTACCCCTACTGCGGTAAAAGTACAATAGAGCGCAGTGATAAACGGCTGGCGTTCAAAACCGTAGACGACTGCCTCGTCATCCAACCCGAACGCATAGTCCGGCTCATTGCCCAGATCCTGGCCGGTTACCTCCTTGATAATTTCCTTAACCATCGCCCCTGTAATATATGTCAGCTCGTCCACCGTCCCGTCCTGATTGGTCTGCGCCCCGTATGTGCTCTGGGCGAACGGCCCCTGGGTTCCCGTCTCGGCGGCGTCGATAAAGTCGATCATATTGGCCACAATCTGGGCGGACCTTTTCGCCGCCTCCGGCTTGTCCAGCCCCTTTTCTTCCATGAAATACGAACGAAAGGCATACAGCAATTGAAGGATTCTCTGGCGGGCATACTTGCTGTCGGCCACAAAATCGCCCGCCGTGCTCACCGCCGAACCGTTGGCGGGAATGAAATAGTGGGCATATTCGCGGGGCGTCCAATATCCCTTGCTGTCTCGCTCATAAGCCCAGCGATATTGGCCGATATTCCGATCAAAACTGTAAAACGTGCATACATGCCGACGGTCGTATCGCCAGTTGTAGTTCCTTGTGCCAGTTGAATCTGAAGGATCCTCCCATGCTCCACTCGTATCACTGAAATTCGCTGGGTTGACACGCCATTTCCAACCACCAAACGAATCATTCGTGAAAGGAACTCCGGCAACCCTCAAACCATTTTTCCGTGGATCACCTCCTCCTTGAAATTGACCACGAAAATAATCAAATGTTTCATATGTAACCGGCTCCGTCTCAAACGGAGCTATAGTACTACTGGTCAAGAGAAATCGGTTTCGAATTTCCAGCTCGTTATCAATCTCAAAAAAACGCCAGTCCGGTCCGGGATTCTCATAACGCATTAAAACATCGCGATGGAATACAGAGGGTCTGTCACGGTTGGAATCAAATGTCCCGTCCGTTCTGTGATAACGACGTATACTGTCCGGATCGGAATAGTCATTGTTGGCAACGTCAATCGGATCACGGTCGCGCCCTCTCAGGAAAGGTACATAATCCAGTTCGAGAAAGCGTCCCCAGGTATTGTCAATTTGCCAATACGCCGCATTCAGATTGAGCATGCCGCCGTTATCCACGATGCGCACGGCGGCCCAGACCGGCCGGCCCTTGCTGCTGTACAGGTCCGGCACCCGCACCCACAGGCTGTCCCAGACGCCGTCGCCGTCGGCGTCGGCCGCATAATAGCGGGTCTCCGGGCGGGTCTGTCCGGGAAGCTGCCGCGGCAACTGGACCATTGGCATCCCCGTCGAATCGGCCAGGATCGCTCCCAGCCCCAGCAGCGTCCACGACCCCAGCCCCCGGGAACCGGCCGGCGAATAATAGCTCAGATACGGCGCGACCACCTCCATACTATAATCATAATACAGATCGGAAATATGCCGCCAGACGAAGATATCATCGCTCAGGTCCTCCGGCGTGCCAAATCCTGCGTCCATCTCCGGCTCGATATCGGCCAGCCACCGGTCGCCCCCCTCCTGCGTCGATTCGCCCGGCTTGTCGAACGGCTCATTCAACGGAATCCAGCCGGTAGAAGACTGATATCGCGCCTCATCGTCACACAAGGCATTGGTCCGCTGCTTTCCGAACAGATCGTCCACCAGGACCGTCTCGATCCGCTGGACCACCGCCTGCACTCCGGCGTCGATATCGTGCTCGTCCTGGATCGTGCTGGTGCCCATCTCCCCCAGACGCGAGACCATCACAAACAGCACCCCGATCAGGCTTAAGAGCACCGTCAGAACGACCACCAGAATCAGCGCCGAGCCCGGTTTGTGTTTTCGAATTGTCGTACGATTGCGATCTTCCATCTTCGATGCGGCCTTTTGCAAAATTGGGATCATGCATATATTATTTAAAAAAATCGTTGTTGGTATTTTTTTAAATAATCTCATGATTACTTTCCTCAATCTCCCAGCCGCACAATATGCGTAAACGTCTTGCCGTCGGTGAATACGCCCTTGGAATCATACAGCGTAAACGTAAACTTCAGCGCCCTGCCCAATCCGGGAATCTTCTCAAAATGCTTTTCGTCGATCTCAGTTCGTGGATAGTACCAAAGACTCTGCCCTACAGTGCTGGAAATCGTCCGGGAAGACAGGATGCCGCCGGCGTCCAGCGCCGGGCTTGTCGGCACATGCGGATACAAAAGGCCCGGCACGTTTTCCTCATCAATCACGCTGCCTGCCAGGAAAAAATCCGTATCGCTTATATTGCCGTCCCCGTCCGGATCCACCTCCGGAAACCATCGCGGCGGTTCATTATCCAGGGCCAGCCAGCTCTGGATGGAAAATTCGCCGACGCCCTGGGCAAAGAGATTGTGCACATTGGTGGCGGTCTGGCCTTCCACAATCAAGCCGCCCGAAACGTTTGTAATATTACTCCACTTCACATCAGTAAGTACAGGCAGCAGATACTGCTTCTTGCTGAGCGGAAGATTCTTCCATGCCGTCAGCGTCTGGTTGTCATATTCCAGGGAATTATTCCACCATTCCCATTGCAGATTTTCCGCCTGGTCGAAAGTGCCGGAAGAAGGAAGCCGGGTAAAATCCGGAAACAAAATCGCCTGTCCTGACGAAAGAATATGCTGACTGCGCGCCAGAATTCGATTGATCGGCTCGACATTGGCCGCCGAAGGGTGCTGCCACCAGCTTCCGGGAAAATCCGAGGGACGAACCGGCCGGGCCTGCATATAGGAAATTCGCGCCAGGTTGCCGGACAGAACATTGCCGGTTGCATCAGGCTGATAGCTTTGAAAATTCCCATCGGCAAAGAAAACGATCTTGTCGTGCCGCACATAGCGCCCGTTCTCGTTGATCGCCTGCCAGATAATAAAGATCATGGCGTCTTTCCGCAGGCCGGCAAAATCATTGTCGAGCTGGTCGGTGATCGCCCGCAGCTTCTGCATGATCTCGGTCGTGGCGCCGGCCCGCCGGTGCGCGTCGGCGGCCATCCGGAAGACCATCCCCGAGACCAGTAGCAGCACCGTCAACAGCGCCATCGCCACCAGCAGCTCGATAATCGTAAACGCCTTGTTTTTTTCTCTATTTCGCATATTTTCCCGACGGCTTCACAACCGGCCCTTCTTGCCGTTCCTGTCTTCCCCCTTGCCCCTCCTGTCTCCTGACTCCTAACTCCTGTCT
>JAFGGE010000144.1 GCA_016930745.1 Sedimentisphaerales bacterium | reverse complement strand
TTCATTAATCTGTCTCCTGAAACCATTATCGTCTCAGGCGACAAATCCACCTTAATCACGCGCCCAGTTTTTGGGGTGTATTATACCCTTCCGGACCGGCAAGATCGAGGTCCGGATATTGCACGCAAATAGATTCATCGGTCTTATACTCTACATACAGCCCGGCAATGGAAACCATATCCAATGGATAACTCCAAATGTGGACATCATCCAACAGGCCGGAGTAAGGGGCCGTGGACGCAGTAAGATTCTCAGCGCCGAAGATCAGATCGGCTGAACTGACGGTCGGACTTCCCGTATAGGCAATTTGATTACGCAGAATCCCATCCACATATACCCTGGAAACCTTGGTGGCCTCATCGTAGGTTCCGGTCACCATGTGCCATGCATTATCATCCACATCAATACTGGACGATAAATCAGTCGGGGTCATCTGACGCAAGGTATGAATTGCCTTGCCCGTTCCATCATGCGTTACAATGAATCCACGGGCGGGATTGGTTCCCTGCTTGCACACATAAGCGCCCCAGGCATCGCTTTTCGGAGGCATCTTGACCCAGGCGCTTACGGTATATCCTTGAGGGTAGAAATTGTATTGCTCTGCGCTATTGCTGACGACTACAAGGCTTTCGGCATTGCCCGCGATTTGTAAAGCGCCGCCGTGTATCCCTTGTTCGACAAAATTGGGTTCGGTCGAAACGCCATCGTGCGCAGGCGCCCCTGGGACGGCCTCGGCGACCGCATCGGTCAAATCGCCGTCCAGCTTCCACCAGCCGACCAGACGTTCGGTTATCAGTTGCGCCGCTTCGGAAGCGTCCGGGAGATTCAGGCCGTTATCCACCACACAGTGATAAAAGCCTTCATCGGCCATTTGCACATCTTCCAGGATCAGCGTATCGCCGATTTCGCCGTTCATCGCCTCGCCGTCCTTATACCACTGGTGCTTCTGGGCATTGATGGCCGTCACAAAGAATTCCACCCTCGTCCCCGCCGCAACCGTTCGGCTGATCGGGTCCGTTATAATACGAGCTTCGTCCGGCTGAGTGGTAAATGTCCAGACCGGGCTTTCATGAGCGACCGGTTCCTGGGTGCCGACCTCGTTCGGCTCCATCGCCTCAACGCGCCAGTAATAAGTTGTGTCAAAATCCAGGATCGGATCGGGGGCGTACGTCGGATCCGGCTGATTCGAACTGTAGTACATCGCCTTTTGGGCCGTCAGATTCGCCGAATTCGGGTCTGCATACACATTATACCCTGTCGCTTATCGATAATCCAATCAATATCGCCAGACCTGCTATTCCATTCTTTTTCATCATTCTTGCCTCCACAAAATACGCCATTGATCTTCGGACAACAGACCATCTGTTACCCTGGTTTTTCCATTCTTTTGCAGGGATTACAGAAGTAACCGTTAATTGATATATATAAAGAGCATAATACTACAGGCATTCCGTTAGCGCCATACGTAGGGGATATAGTACATTTGGTTGGAGGTCCATTTGACTTCCTTGCCGGTATAGCGCCGCACACTGCCGTCTATATAGCCTGCGTTCATTCGTAATTCAGCCGTTTCTATCGGAAGTTCGCCATCCGCAGGCAGGGAGGCGGAATTCGGATTGTAAATCCAGAACGATGCACAATAGTTGCCATAGACCGGATCCCAATCATAATTCTTGAACTGCCCCGTGCCTTTCCGAGGACGATGGGCCAGCCACCAATCCTCCGCCACAGGAGGCCAATTGAAAATACTGTCGGAAAGCAGTAAGCCGGCCACCTTTTTACTGTCCTCTCGGCCGCGCGGCCCTTCAAATACCTGGCCTTCGGAAGTGGTAAAACGAAGGCCTCCCCAATACAAATTATACGAGCAAACAGTCCCTTCCCCGGACGTCGTATAATCCATATATTGGCGTTGCAGTTCCGAATAATCCTTCGTTCTTCCCAGCGGGCACATGAATACATCCACCAAGGGAAGATAGTCGCCGAGATAATAATAAAGGCCCTGATTTTTCGCATTCTGTTGAGCGTCAGAACCTTGATGATAATTGATATAGTTGATCACGCTGTAAGAGCCGTCGATCCGTTCGGCGGGATGCGGCGGCAGCGAACCATTATGATCTATCGAATAGGCGGATAAGCCGGTCAATGCCTGATGCTGATTATTACCGCAACGCATCAGGTTCACCGATTCTTTGGCTTTTCGCAGAGAAGGCGCAATAATAGATATCAGCAATCCTATAATAGCGATCACGACAAGCAACTCGATCAGGGTAAATGCTTTCCCCTTCATAGAGGCCCTCTTTACAAGGCACATTGGCTTTTTATTTGGGTAAATTTTCATCCTGATTCTTGCCGGGACAACTTTGTAAAAGTTGGAAAATAAAGGAAAAATGCTTGGAAACCAGCTCGGCGGAGTCGGGACTGCTGCGCCGTGCAAGAGCATCAAATAAGTCACGATGTGTCGGTATCCCAGGCGCTTCGAGAATGCGGCTGTATTGTTCGGTTCCCATGGCATTCAGCAGGACTTGATAGGACATCGCATACCATTGCATCAGCCTGGGACGATAGACGCGAATAAACTGGGAACCACCGGCCATTTCGTTTACGGTAAGATGGAAATGGATATCTTCCTGTCGAAACAGACGGATATCGGAGTCATGGATAGCCCTGTCCATCCTTTTAATAATCGAATGTAAAACAAGGAGTTGATCCTCTGTGATGCGGGAAGCAAGACAGTAAAAAGAACCCGTTTCACAATTTACGCGGAATCGATAAATTTCCAGCGCAATTTCCATGTCGCTGAAATCTACCAGATAAGAGCCTCGGTTTCGATCCGTATACAGCCAATTTTCCTGTCGTAATCGGTAAAAAGCCTCTCGAACGGGACCATTGCTGATTTGAAGCTCTTTGGCTACCATCGATTCCGTTATTTTCCCTGCATAATGGATGCCGGTTTCGTGATCTTCGCCGGGAAAAACGATCTCTCGCAGGATATATTCATATACTTCATCCGCCAGGGCATTGTTTTTCTTTATCTGTTCATGGAAAGGGATGCAGTCAAAGATCTGGTGCATGGGCACGGCGGTCATCGTATGGGGTATTTCCTTATTCGCCGCCATAAACCTGACTTTCTATTGCTATGAATAACGATTATTGGGTAAAAGACAAACTGCTTAATCGCTTAAGCACTTAATCGTATTGTGGGCGAATTGTCGTAAAGGTCAAATAAAAATTGGGATTTTTTATAAAAATTTGGTTCTTCTCCAATAAAGTGGGTAGATAACCGGACGAGTACCAATCTCCTGACGGATTTCTGTCGGCGGTTGCGGCCTCCCTGATGGGTCTGTCCGAAATAACCGGCTGTATGGGCCGTTTATTGCCAAACTTGCGGCGCAGGAATTTCCCTGTTCCAAAAAGGTTTTGAATACACAACTATTTTCTTCTATGATACCCCGCGGTGATACTCAGAGATGCTGCGAAATTCAGACTTCTAAGCAGGACAGCAACATAAGATGTGTTTCAAGTCCAAAAAAGGAAATGTCGTTCGTCTTTCCCTGCTGGTTGCCTTTAGTGCTGCGTTTGCCTATATCGAATCCTCGGTTGTCGTATATCTGCGCGCCCTGTTCTATCCGGATGGTTTCGCGTTCCCGATTGCCGATTTCACCTCCATGGAAGGGGCCCTTCGGTTCCTGCTGACCGAGATCGGGCGAGAGGCGGCAACCGTGGTCTTGATCTTTACCGGCGCCGGGCTGATGGCCGGTTCATTCCGCCGCCGCCTGGCCTACTTTTTGATTATTTTTGCCGTGTGGGACATCTTTTACTATATCTGGCTCAAAGTCCTTCTGGACTGGCCGGCATCGTTGCTGGACTGGGATATCTTGTTTCTCATCCCGACAGTATGGGCAGGGCCCGTCTTGGCGCCGTTGCTTACATCGGCGGTTATGCTCTGGGTGGCGGCCCTGCTGCTCCGCGACAAAACACTGGTCATACCCGGGGCAAGGTGGATTGGAATCGCGGCCTGCATCGCCGGGATTGTGATTTGCTTTTGCCTTCCCGGTCCTTATGTCACAAAGCCGGAATTCGCTTCGTACTTTTCCTGGCCCATCTTTCTGACCCTGCATGTGGCAATCGTGGTTTTACTGTGCAGATCGGTAGAAAGTTAACGGTGACGGCCAAGGCGCACAGAGACACAGGTACAAGGAGAAACAGGCGATGAACAGAATTTCTATCCTTACAATGTGTGTAACAGCAGCTTGCCTACTTCCTGGCGAATCGCCGGCCGCCGGCGTCTTACCGACCGGCAGCGCTGCGGCGGCGGTCGAGTGCGAGCATTTTCCGGATCGCTTGCATGCGTTTGTCTGGAGAAACTGGGAACTGGTTTCCGCCGAACGGATGGCCAAGGTTTTGCAGACAACGGCGGACAACGTCCGAAACATAGGACAGTCGATGGGGCTGCCTTCCAACATGGCTTTTCCGGAGACGTATGATCGCCGTGCGTACCTGTCGATTATTCGCCGGAATTGGCATCTTTTGCCGTATGATCAGCTCTTGACCCTGTTGGACTGGAATGCCGAGAAACTTGCCTTTACCCTTCGGGAAGACGACTTCCTCTGGATCAAGCTGGGCTCCCTGAAGCCGTCTTGTCCCACGCTTCGGTACATCCCGCCGGACCGGGCGGCAAGGGAGCGATGTGCCCGGATTCAGGCGACGGTGGTATCCCATTTTGGGGAATCTTTGGACCGGCCTGCCAGACCGAGATTTGATTTTCTGGAGGAGTTTTCAGCAACAGATACGCCGTACATCCCCCCAAGAGAATCCGCTCCTGACCAGCCGATCCGCTTCCTGTATTCCTATTTTGGCGTGTTCGGGGATCCGCTGCTTCACCCGGAACCGGATCCTTATCCGGAAAAGCTTCTGCAAGCCCTGTCGCAGCGGGGAGTCAATGGGGTCTGGCTGCATGTGGTTCTCCGTCAATTGGCCCCCAGCACAGTATTCCCGGAATTCGGAGCCGATTCGGATATCCGGATCGCCAACCTCCGGAAACTGGTCGGACGCGCCAGGAAATATGGGATCAAGGTATATCTCTATATGAACGAGCCGCGAGCGATGCCGGAGTCGTTTTTCCAGGGGAGAGAGGAACTCCGGGGATTCCGGCAAGGGGATCATTGTTGCCTGTGCACCTCCGCGGATCCCGTACGGCAATGGCTAAGAGAATCCCTCCGATATGTATTCCGCAGCGTTCCGGATCTGGGGGGAGTCTTTACGATCACGGCTTCAGAGAATCTAACGAATTGCTTTAGTCACAGTCGCGATGCCGCCGGATGCCCTCGTTGTTCCAAACGGTCGGGTCCGGAAGTCATTGCCGAGGTGAATCGCACGATCGCCGCCGGCGTATGGGAAGGCAACCCCGATGCGGCCGTGATCGTCTGGGATTGGGGCTGGCCGGATGGTACCGCCGCCGGCTGGGGACATCCGGACTGGGCCGCGAAGATTATTGAGGCATTGCCGGACAATGTGTATCTGATGAGCGTCAGCGAGTGGGGAAAACCGATCGTCCGCGGGGGCATCCCCAGCGCGGTGGGGGAATACTCCATCTCCGCCGTCGGACCGGGACCCCGTGCCCAAAGGCATTGGGCCCTGGCCGGGAAACGGGGCTTAAAGACGATCGCCAAGGTGCAGATCAACAGTTCCTGGGAGTTGTCTGCCGTGCCCTTTATCCCGGCCATGAATCTCATTGCACAGCACGGCGACAACCTGTCGAACGCCGGTATCGATGGCCTGATGCTGGGCTGGACGGTAGGGGGGTATCCTTCGCCCAATCTGGAGCTGGTTCGGCAATTCCAGTCATCGCCGAAGCCCACGGTCCAACAGGCGCTGGAGAACGTAGCCCAATCCCGATATGGCGCCGAGGCCGTGGAAGATGTTTTGGCCGCCTGGTCCCTGTACAGCAGCGCCTTTGCCGAATATCCTTTTCATATCGGCTTTGTCTATTCCGGCCCGGCGCAGTATGGACCGGCCAATCTGTTCTATCCCGCCCCCACAGGTTATCGAGCCACCATGATCGGATTCCCCTATGACGATGTGGAAGGCTGGCGGGGGATCTATCCGCCGGATGTCCTGGCCGGACAGTTTGAGAAAATGGCGGAACAGTGGAAGCAAGGCCTTTCCCGTTTTGAAAAGGTTCTGCCCGGGATCACGGACCGGCAAAGACGTAACAATGCCCGGCTGGACCTTGGCGTGGCCGAGGCGGTGTATCTTCATTGTAAGAGCGTGGCCAATCTGATCCGTTTTATAGCGGCCAGAGATGCGCTTCGATCCGGTTCCCTGAATCCGGCGGAGCGGGCGCTTCATAGAACAGAAATGCAAACCCTGGTCGCCGAGGAAATCCAGCATGCCAAACGCCTGTTTGCATTGACCCGAAACGACCCCCGGATCGGTTTTGAGGCATCCAACCAGTACTATTATCTGCCGTTGGATCTGGTCGAGAAGGTAATAAACGGCGAATACATTCTTTCTCATTGGCTTGCGAACCAGCAAGCTGAGGGCGGGAAATAGGCAAAAAAACCTGGCTCTCTTGAAAGATTTGTGGGTGGAGGTCTTACGCGCGGCTTGCCTCGGCAAAACCGATCGGGACCCCAGAGGCCCAAATTTCCCCCCCCCGCGCCCCAAATTTGAGCCTCTGCCCAATCGGTTTTGCCCAGAGGAACAGGCCGACGTTTTATGCAACTTCAAATGCAGATCCGGACCAGACAGCTTAATGGCTTTCCAAATAATGACTTCCGTTGCAAAAGGATTCGGAATCACCCACAACTCTTTTCAACGAGGCAAAAACCTTTGTGCCGCTCTTTTTATTGATATATTCTCATGCATCCGGAAGGTTATGGTTTGGCCTCGGATTGTGCGACCACCAGTTGGATCGGCCTGGCCTCCGAACGAATCTCCGGATTATAGTACTCATAGACTGCCGATACGGGAGTTTTGGCCCTGAGGGGATACTTGGCCACTAACTGATACTGAATCGTTACTGGCTCGTTGTGATTCACCTCTCTCAAGTAGAGGATGATCTGTCGTCCCGTGGTGGAATATTTTTCAATCGCCTGCTTTTCTACCAGATCATTCAGTTTTTCCGGCATCAAGGTAAATCCCGGCGGCAAACCCAGGTCCATAATCACCATCTTGGCCTTGCCGGATCGATTGTTTGTAACCGTGGCTGTGGCCGTGATTATATCCTGTGTCGCCAGTTCCGTACGGTCATAGTCTACTGTTATGGTCATTGGTTCCTGACGGATCGGCAGGATCCGGTCCGGACGAGGCAGGAAGTAACGGCCGACAGCCTGATACAAAAGAGATCCCTTCCCTTTGAAATCCAAAGTGATGGTATGGTTTCCCTTACGAGTTCGATCTTTCAGATCGACCAGTTGAAGCACATCGCTGTTGTCTTCGTTGATCTTCAGGGTATGAATTGTTTCATCATTAAACACCACATCAATCGTGCCTTCGGTAATGGCCGTAGCCCCGCGCTCGGCCATCAGCATGGCCCGCAGGGCCTGAATCGTGGCCTGTGTGGATTGCCAGGTTCCATAGGCATCCTTGTTTTTCACCAGAAAAGTCACGGCTTTGCTCACCGTGCCCAGTTCCTGACCGCACCGGATAAAGGCCTGAATCGCCAGGGCGGTTGTTTCGATATCCGCGGTTTTGCCCGTACCGCAGGTCGGAGTTTCCGACTGGGCTTTCCAAAAGACGATCTGTCCTTCTTCCACGCGCATCTCATGCAATGTCCGCAATGTCTCCATCGTCGTTTTGCCCTTGGGATCCACGGCGGCCAGGGCGTTGACGACCAACACGCGGGTATACACATCCTTCATGGCATCCAGATGGTTCTTTATATACTGGATGCCTTTGCCGACCTCAGACCCTTCGTATCCGGTTGCCGCCAGGGCCCAGGTGATATAGGCTGTGTTTCGAAGGATGTCGTCCGTAAATTTATTGATCGCGCCTTCTTGTATGCCTCCTCCGGAGGGTTTATAGGAACCATCCTTTTCCTGACAGGCCGCCAGCCACTTCTGCGTCCGGTCTATGATGGCCGGATCCACCTCATACACCTTGCTCATGTCATAAAATTCCATCAGGCCGTATGCGGTCAGGATCCGATGGGCCGGCGCTTTGCCGAACCACTCAAATCCCCCGCCTTCGACCTCGTAAGACACCAGCCGCTGATACCCGGCATTGATAAAACCTTCCGCTTTCATCTGCAGTTCCGGCGTGATTTTCCCGGTCGTTTTCATGTAGTCCAGCACAAGGATATTCGGATAGGTCACCGAAGAAGTCTGCTCGAAACAGCCGAACGGCATGCGAAGCATCGAATCCAGTCCCTCGGCTACCTGGCTGAGAACGCCGGGGTAGACCTTCACAAAGATTGTGCTGGCATCCTCGATCGCCTTTTCCGGAATGGTAATCGTATGCGTGGTCGCCCCTTCCAGCCGTCCGCTGTGACTGATCAGGATCTCGGCCCCATCCGGGACAATCTCGACCTGGCGGGCGACAGCATCGCTTTTCTTCGTGCCCCGGGCCGTCACGGTGAACTTACGAAAACCGACTTTTTTCGCCGTGATGGGAAAATACACCGCCCGAATTTCGGCAGGGGCCAGTGTTACGGTCTTTTCGGCCAGCCCTTCCAATTCAAACCAGTCTTCCTCCGTGACCTGCAGGCGAATCTCCTGATCCGTCTTGAGGTAGTTATAG
Source organism: Sedimentisphaerales bacterium (assembly GCA_016930745.1). GTDB lineage: Bacteria > Planctomycetota > Phycisphaerae > Sedimentisphaerales > Anaerohalosphaeraceae > JAFGGE01. The sequence goes on along the minus strand of JAFGGE010000144.1, from coordinate 8,400 downwards.
ATGGCCACCGGGACATGCACCTTGTCATTCTGCGTCAGGGCGACGGGGAAATCGATGTCCACAAAGAAATCCTGAAAGACCCGAATTCCCGCCGTGGCCGAGCCAAGCTGGCCCAGCACGGAAGAAGCCATGCAGCTCGCCCGCCAGGTGGTGATGGAATCGGCCAGAGGAATCGAAAGGCTGGCCGTCCCCCGAGGATCCGTAATCACGGCAGGATTAAAATACAACGTCTCGGGGAAGTATTCGCGGATCCGGATTGGTTCCTGACTTTCCAGTCCTGAGGAAGCTTGTACCCCTTCTTTTTCACGAATTCCCGTCCCCGCGTCCATAAGAGCGGCGGCAGGCATTGCCTTTTCCGGCATCGCCATCGCGAAGTCCGCTTCCACTCTTCCTCCGGCGGCCGCCCGACGTGCAAAGAGGAATATTCTACCATCCTCACCGAGTTGACCTGCCATATCGGGATGTGGCAAAGTTACATCATCCATCGTATCCCACCTGGTATCGATACCTGCCGAAGCCAGAATAAATCCATGATAGGTCTGGCAGCTCTGACACCACTGGCCGGTCAATTTCATTTCGGTACCCCAGGGATCCTGGATCGCCTTGGAATCGAGAAAACGGTCTTGGATCAATTCCGATAGCGTTAAGCCCTGCGTCCGTTTCTGGCGATCGTTACGGTGTTTGTTCGAATATTCGTTTAAAGCCTTAGCAATCTTCGCATAGTTGGGTTGAAGCAGTTTGGTCATCTGCTCCTGAAACGCTTGCTCCTTCTTGTCCTTTTGATAACTGTTTATGTGGAGGGAATACTCCCCCACGCCTTTGGCCGACGCCAGCAGGGCGCGAGCCGCCTTATCCCGATGTGCGTCGGCCGGCTCCACGCGCGGCAGGGGCCCGGGAGTGCTGATGCACTGATCCAGTTCATAGCCATGAATCTCGTAACGGGGCGTGGCGATTTCCTTTTCAAGATAGAAATAAATCTTTTCCAGGCCGGGCTGTATCTCCTGCAAAGCGAATACGGCTTCATCCACCACCATGACTCCCAGGGCCGAGGCTATGCCGTTGCCTCGTTGATCGGTGACTGTAAAATGGAGCTTGGCTTCGCCGGCCGGCAGATACGTCTCCTGATCGCCGCGAATGGCGATCTGCAGATCATTGGACGGATCGACCAGCACGAGCCGGCGGTCGCGCACAACGACTCCATTGCGCCCGATGAAATAGGCATTGATCTGGACCGTGCCGGCCAGGTTTGCATCCCAGGTCAATCGAGCCTCGGATTGGCTGTTTTGCAATTCCAGCGTTTTCGTCAGATAGGTCTGGCGATCCTTGATGACATCCAGATAGACAGTCCCGGTTTTTCTCGTGGAAGATATCGCAAACCGGGCTTCCTGACCGACGCGATAGAGGCTCTTGTCGCTGCGAAGCAGGATCGAATCGTCGTCCTTCGGGTCTTGGGATTTCAACTCGATAGACGCCTTGCCCGTTTGCCCCTTGTTGTCCCGTGCGGTGAGCGTCATAGAAATCGTCTGGCCTGCCTGGGGTGTGACGAGAATCTCTGCGAAACCGGCTTCATCGGTTTCCTTCGCCATTGTTCCCTGAGGGGCGTTTTCCCATACGACCTTGCACGCGGCCGCCGTGGCGTCGGCATAGGTAGCGATAATGTAGATCCTGTTCTCCAGATCCGGGATCAGTGCGCCGCTTTCCGGTACGGCGGCAATCAGGATGGGAGACGCCGTAACCGTAACATTTTTTGTAATGGTTTCCTTGTGGTCGGCGGTGTCGATAACAGCGATTTCAAATTTGGCCGAGGCCTTGCCGGCTTCCAGCGGCTGGCCGACAAAATGGGTGGGCAGTTTCACCTCAAATGTATAATGGCCGGTGTCATCGGTTTTCCCCTCGATTTCCTGAAAATCGGTATAAGCCACATCAAACGCAGAGCACTTGATCTGGACTTTTCCGCTGGCTACGGGCTTGCCGAAAAAGTAATCCGCCTGGATCTGTCCCCGGACCGTATCTCCGGGCTGATAAAACTGGCGATCCGTCTTTGTCTCGATTTTGAACTTGGGCAACACATAGCGTTGCACAGTAACCGTTTTTTCTTCCTTCATCCCCGCCGCAATAGCGCGGATCCGATACGTTCCCATATTCAACTCGTTGGCCAGGATAAAATCCGTATGGGAAATGCCATACGCATCGGTTTTCTGATGCGTCTTGAAAACCTTGTTGCCCTTGGCGTCTTCCACCTCAAAGGTAACATCCGCATCGGCCAATGATTTCATCGTCGGCTGCGAGAGAGTGAGGGCTCGGATATGGATGGTCTGTCCCGGCTGATACAGCGGTTTGTCCGTGGTCAGCAGAGTCCGAACAGCGCTGCGGACCTGTATCGTCTCCTCGATGTTGTCCTCCGCCGTCTCCGAAACGACGTGTATTCTCAGTTTCGCGTCCTTCACAGGCGCCTCCGGCGTATCGAGCGGCGCGGACACTTCGCCGTTTTGGTCGGTCCGGGCGGTAAATTTGGAGATGATCTGGTCCTGATCCGTCAGTTCCACGGAAACCTGGGCCCCCTGGATAGGGGCGGCCGCGGCACGATCCTTGACCAGAATGCGAATGACCGGGCGGGTCCCGGCAAGAAATTCGCGCTGCCCCAGAACGATCGTCTCCAGGACCGGCGAGGCATAATACAGACTGCGCTGTTGAAATGCTTCGTTGGAGCCAAAACGGAATCGTACATAATAGTTGGCCGGATTTTTTCGGTCTATCTCGGCCACAAAGGTCACCTGAAGTGCCTGACCGTTGTGACTCCTTGTCACTTTGGCCAGTAAGTGGCCCTCCAGATTGTAGAGTTCTGCTTCCAGTAATCCTGTGTTACGCGCCGGCGGCCGGAACTCCACGACAATACGGTTCGAAGTGGTCTCAATGAGCGACAGACTTCCCGCGGAGCTGCCCTGTTGTCCGGTGGTTATAGCCGACCAGCCTGTCATAAGACCGATCCCAAGGATCGAGCAGAAACAAAAAACAGATACGGTATGAATTGTTCGCCTTGCCATGACCGTGCTCCTTGTATACACAGACCGAAACGTTTGCGTCGAAGCCATCCAGAACGATTCTGGCTCTATCTATTGTTTTAGATGATAAGCAGCCCAAAAGGTTTACACAAATCGGCTTACAAATTGTATGTTTCCCGTAAGCCTATCGCTTATAAGCGCTTGTGGAAAGTAAAAGTTATGTAACAAATGGGATAATCCGGTGTCGCCCGCGTATGGGGAGATGCTGGAGTCCCCCAAGCGATAAATCCATTTCTTTCATGTCTTCGTAAGCTGCCGGCGTTTTGGGAGTGGCACTGTGATCCTATAAGGGTTCTAGGTCTTCGGCTGATAACGGAACAGCGGACGTGTGGCCAATCCTTTTTGCTTGATAACCTCTACTTCCTCGGGCTTTAGAGGGGCAAAACGGGGCGCCAGTTGCAGGGCCAGTTTGAGACATGTCGAACTGGCCGGCGTCAGGGCGGTAGTGACCGGGTGCGATAAGGTAAAACGAAGCCCCATCATCGCCTCCTCGGGGTCGGTCATCGGCTGGTACCAGCAATTCGGATGCGCCGAACGGTCCGCCTCCGCGGGCCAGGGCTGTTTGGCCATCGCCTTCAGCGCCAGGATGCCCATTTTCTTCTCCTGTGCCTTGGCAAGCACCTGCGGACCAAAGTTTCCGGCATGCCACGTGGAATAGTTGACCGGGAACATGATCGAATCGAAGGAAAATCGCTCCATGAGAGCCAATGCCGCCTCCACCGAATGGGCGGAAAAACCCAGAAACCGGACCTTGCCATCCTTTTTGGCTTTCTCGAATGCCTTGATGGCGCCGTCCTCGCTAAAGATCATTTCGACCTCTTCCAGTCGTGTCACGTGGTGAAATTGGTACAGATCAAAATGATCCGTCCGTAGCCGTTTCAGAGAACGGTCCAGTTCGGCCCCGGCCTCCGCCTGCCGGCGCTGGGCCGTCTTGCAGGAAAGAAAAGCCTTCGCGCGAAACGGTTCCAGAGCCGGCCCCATCAGTTCTTCCGCCGTTCCGTATTCGGGGGCGACATCGTAATGATTAACGCCGGCCTCGAACGCTTCGCGAATCCATGCGCGGGCCTGTTCGGCCGTCGCACGGTTCAGCATGAATCCGCCGAAGGCCACGATCGAAAGTTTTTCGCCGGTCTTTCCCAGGGCGCGGCGCTCGATGGTCCCGGGAGTGCTCTGGCGTTCTATGGCCGAGAGCGTGGCGGGAAAGCAGCTCAACATCGCTGCCGCGGCCGATTGTTTCAGAAATTGACGTCGTTTCATGATCGTTTCCTTTCTCAAGAATCCGGTCCTGTCCGACCGTATCGCTCCAATCCATTCGCTTGCAGCATAGATCCCTCCTTCTCAAAGCCCAGTCCCCCCCTCGGTTTTCTTCCTTGTCTCTGTATAATGATCGCCGTCAGGCCGAACGGTTGCAAGCTTTTTTCCCGTACGGAACGCCTTTTGGATTTGATTTTGGAAAGGAAAATAACTATCCTAGGAAACAGGTTTTATCCCTATAGCGGCTTTTTTCATTTGTGTTCTTACGGAAAAATAAAGATGGAATCGTAAAGGCAGGGCCTCTATAATAATGCCAAACAGGATAAATATTAGACTTTATTATATCACGGATGTTTTAATCGACCGAATGCGGGGGCAGGGCGTGTTCTACAATACCAAAAAGAGTGTCAGGAACGTATGATGTTCCAGTTACCTCTCGCAGAACAAATGTTGTTTCTTGTGGTCATAGGCATTTATGTGCTGGCCTCTGGAACGGCGGCATATCTTATTTATCGTTCCGGGCCGCGATGCAGGTATGTCCTGGTGGCTATGGTGGCGCTGGCTGTCTCGCTGGAATCGGCGATCCTGATGTTTCGAGCGGTGGAGATTAAAAGTATCCCTCTGACGGGTTTGTTCGAATCCTTGGTATTAATGGCCCTGGTTTTTGGGCTGGCCTATTTAGCCGTAAGCATTGCGATCACGCAGGTCTGGTTTCATGCGGTCGGCGTTTGGACGCTCCTGGGTCTGACTCTGCTGGCGGCCATCGTTGCGCAGCCGGCTTCCCGAATCGATCCGGTCGCCAAGACCCCCTGGACGATCGCGCACGCCCTGTCGATGATTCTCGGAGGCGTGGCGGTGGTCCTTTCCACGGCCTCGGCCATCCTTTTTTTGCTGTGCGATAAACGTCTCAAACAAAAACAGCTTACAAAAGTCCTGGGACGTATGCCGACCCTTGGGCGGCTGGAACAAGTCAATCTTTGGGGGCTTCAGGCGGGCTTCGTGCTCATCGGCTTTGGATTGTTGAGCGGTTTTGGATTGGCTTCGGTGCGGACGGTCATGCTGGAAATGACCCTGACGGAATGGATCACCGATCCCAAGACCGTTATGATTCTGCTGGGATGGCTTGTATTGGGCCTGGTTCTTGCTCTTCGCCATGGGATCCGTCTGAAGGGCAAAGCGATTGCCTACGCGACGCTGGTAGCGGTTTTTTGCATCCTCTTTGCCATGGTGGGGGCCCGGATTTTTTGCGGAACCAAACATGATTTTTCCACAACGATCGCGGCCTCGATCCATACGCCGATCCGGGGGCGGGTATGAAAATCGTGGTTTTAGGATTGAATCACAAGAGCGCGCCGATTGATATTCGGGAGCGCCTGGCGTTTCAATACGATGAAATCGTTTCTGTATTGGCGGGTTTTAAGCAGGCTTATCCCGACATGGAATTTGCCCTTCTTTCCACCTGTAATCGGGTGGAATTGTATGCGGCCCATGAAAAGGATACGGGATTTGAAACAGAGGATTTGGCGCGGCGGCTGGCCGAATCTCGAGAGACGCTTCTGGAAGAGATTTCTCCGTGCTTGTATGTTCGTTTTGACGCCGAAGCAGTGAGCCATCTTCTGACGGTCAGTTCCAGCCTGGACAGCATGGTGGTCGGGGAACCGCAAATCATCGCGCAAGTCAAGGATGGTTACGCTGCCGCCTGTGCCGCCAAGAGCACGGGCAAGATTCTGAACCGCTTGTTTCACCACGCCTTTTCCACCAGCAAGGAGATTTATTCGGACACAACCATCGCCAACCGACGGGTAAGCGTGGCCGGCGTGGCCGTCGAGCTGGCGAAACAGTTATTTCAGAATGTCGGCGACGCCAAAGTGCTCGTGATTGGAGCCGGCCAGATGGGGGGCTTGCTGGTCCGGCATTTTCACCGTCTGGGAACCCGGCAGGTTACCGTGATCAATCGTTCCTATCCGCGGGCCGTCCGGCTGGCCCAGGAATTGGAAGTGGCTGCCGCTCCCTGGGAACAGATCGAGTCTCTGTTGCTGGAAAGCGATATCGTTGTGGCTTCCGCGGCGGTTCAGGAGCCTCTGTTCGGAAAAGAAGACTTTCGGCCCCTCTTGAAAAAACGGCGACGGGGCGCCTTGCTGATCATTGATATCGCCGTCCCGCGCAACTTTGCCCCTTCGATCAACGATCTGGAAGGCGTGTATCTCTATAGTCTGGATGACCTGGGGGAAGTGGCCCGGCAAAACATACAGCTTCGCGAAGGGGAGGTGGATCGCGCGGTGGAGATTATTTGCGACAAAGCGGCCGAGTTCATGCAATGGCTCGAGGCGATGCAGTTGGGGCCGCTGGTGGGCCAGTTAAAAGAGGCTTTCTCTCGGATTCGCCAGGATGAGATGGAACGGTTTTTTGTAGGACCGAGAGCGGAGGCTTCCTGTCGAGAAACGATGGAGGCGATGGTTTCTCGTGTAGTCAATCGCCTGCTGCATTGCGTGATTGTCAATCTGAATACGGTAGCCAAAGAGCAGGGACCCGAACAGGCCAAAAAACTGGCCGAAGATATTGTTCGTCGGAGTCGGCAGATGCGGGAAGGTGTGCAGAATTCATGATTAATATCAGCAAGCTCTATTGCGGCCAGATCACCCCGGGCGACTGGATTCGATACGGCATGAAAGGTTCTGGCCGGCCGGATACGGATGTTGTGCCGGCCAGCGCGGCCCAACGACGTCCGATCGTGGTCTGGAATATTACCCGCACCTGCAATCTCCAATGCGTGCATTGTTATAACGACAGCGGAACCGGCAAGGCCGCCCATGAGGCCACGACCGCACAGGCCAAAGCCATCCTGGACGATCTGGCGGATTTTGGCGTCCCCTCGGTGCTGTTTTCCGGCGGCGAGCCCATGATGCGGCAGGACCTCTTTGATCTGATCGAATATGCCGTCGGCAGGGGATTGCGAACGGTGATTTCCACCAACGGCACTCTGATTTCAGAAGAGAAAGCGAAAACCATCAAAGATCTCGGCGTTTCCTATGTCGGAATCAGCCTGGACGGGATCGGTCCCATCAACGATAAATTTCGCGGTGTGGCGGGCGCGTTTGATTGGGCGGTGCGGGGCATCCGCAACTGCCGACAGGCCGGTGTTCGCGTAGGCCTGCGGCTGACGCTGACCAGACGAAATGCACAGGATGTGGAGGCGCTGTTCGATTTCTTTGAGGCCGAGGGGATCGAGCGGGCCTGTTTTTATCACCTCGTGCCGAGCGGCCGGGGCGGACAGATCGCCGCCGAAGACCTCACGCATGCCCAGAGCCGACAGGCGATCGAGACGATCCTGGCCAAGACCCGCCGTTTGAAAGAAATGGGACGCACAACCGATATCCTCACGGTCGACAACCATGTGGACGGCGTGTATCTGTATCGAAAGCTTCTTCAGGAGGATGCCTCGCAGGCCGAGGCCGTATGGAAACTCCTGGCCTGGAACGGCGGAGGAATGAACAGCAGCGGCGTGGGCATCGGCTGCATCGATTTCCACGGCAATGTCCATCCCGATCAGTTCTGGGGTCATTACACCATCGGAAATGTGCACGACCGCCCGTTCAGCGAAATCTGGATGGATCAAAGCGATCCGTTGTTGAAGGGACTGCGCCATCGCCGCGACTATGTGAAGGGGCGATGCCGTCTGTGCAAATACTTCGATGCCTGCGGAGGGAGCCTGCGGGTGCGGGCGGACCTGCATTTCGGGGATCCCTGGGCCCCGGATCCGGCCTGTTACCTGACCGATGAGGAAATCGGTCTGGATGAGGAGAAACAAAACCGGCTTGTGGAGGCGGGCCAATGGTTTGAAATGCCCGCATAACACGGATCGTGCCTGTCGATGGGGCATGGTTGATCTGTAGAGGAATAACCTCATGAAAAGGAGAACCGATATGTTGTCTTGTCTGTCGTCACGAAAATCAGTAAACACAGTTGCGTTATTCCTGAGCATTATGTTGTTCACTCCTGCAGGGGCTATTGCCGATTCCCAATCGCATAAGACCGACTGGTTCAAAAAGGCGCGGTATGGCGTATTCATGCACTTTTTGCCCTC
>JAFGGE010000143.1 GCA_016930745.1 Sedimentisphaerales bacterium | reverse complement strand
CAGCGGCGTTTGGGAACTATTCGTGGGGGGGGTGGGCAAGGGGACCATCTACAAATACCACATTCGCTCGAGGGCCAACGGGTACACGGTGCAGAAGGCCGATCCGTTCGGGATTCACGCCGAGACGCCGCCCAGGACGGCCTCGATCGTGTGGGACCTGGACTATCGCTGGCAGGATAGGGACTGGATGGCCCGGCAGGCCGAGCACACCCGCCCGGACGGGCCGATCAGCGTGTACGAGGTGCATCTGGGCTCCTGGCGGAGGGACCCGCAGCATCCGGATCGGTTTTTGAGCTATCAGCAGATCGCCCCCCTGCTGGCCGAGTATATGCATAAGACGGGATTTACGCATGTGGAGTTTCTGCCGGTGATGGAACACCCGTTTTACGGGTCCTGGGGATATCAAAGCGTGGGGTACTTCGCGCCGACAAGCCGGTATGGGACGTGTCAGGATTTTATGGGGCTGGTGGATACGCTGCACCGGGCGGGGATCGGGGTGATTCTGGACTGGGTGCCGTCGCACTTTCCGACGGATGAGCACGGGCTGGGGTATTTCGACGGGACGCATCTGTTCGAGCATGAGGATACGCGGAAGGGATTTCACCCGGACTGGAAGAGCTCGATTTTCAACTACGGGCGGAATGAGGTGCAGGCGTTTCTGATCAGCAGCGCCATGTACTGGATCGAGAAATACCATGCCGACGCGCTGCGGGTGGATGCGGTGGCGTCGATGCTGTACCTGGATTATTCCCGCAAGGACGGCGAGTGGATACCGAACGTCAAGGGAGGGCGGGAGAACCTGGAGGCGATCGCCTTTTTGCACAAGCTCAACGACTGGATCCATCGGGATTATCCTAACGTCCGGACGATCGCGGAGGAATCGACGTCGTGGCCGGGGGTGAGCCGGCCGGTGGATACGGGGGGGCTGGGCTTCGACATGAAATGGAACATGGGTTGGATGCACGACACGCTGGCCTACTGCGGACACGAATCAGTACACCGTAAGTACCACCATGACGAGCTGACGTTCAGCATCTGGTATGCGTTTTCGGAAAATTTCATGCTGCCTCTGTCGCATGACGAGGTGGTGCACGGCAAGGGCTCGCTGTATGACAAGATGGCCGGGGATGCGTGGCAGAAGACGGCCACACTTCGGCTTCTGTACGGGTATATGTTTACGCATCCGGGGAAAAAGCTGCTGTTTATGGGTTCGGAGATCGGGCAGCGGCGGGAGTGGAACCATGACCAGAGCCTGGACTGGGACCTTCTGGCGGAGGATTCAAGCCGGGGATTGCAGCGATGGATCGAGGATTTGAATTCTTTTTATAAACAGGAGCCGTGCCTGTTCGAGCAGGATTTTGCGAAAGAAGGCTTTGCGTGGATCGATTACCATGACGCCGACAACAGCGTGATCAGCTTTCTTCGGTGGAACCGGGCACGGGACCGGGCGGTTGCGGTGGTGTGTAACTTTACGCCGGTGCCGCGGTATGACTACCGGATCGGCGTTCCGCAGGGCGGGTACTGGAAGGAAGTATTGAACAGCGATGCGCAGGATTACGGGGGTAGTGGCCAGGGGAACATGGGCGGGGTGGCATCGACGGAAGAATCGTTTTACGACAAGTTTCCTTTCACCCTGAAGGCGACCCTTCCGCCGCTGGGGATCGTGATCTTTCGTCTGCGGGAAAGCCCGGGATGAGCCGGTTATAGACGCCCGGAAGCGGCAACCAGAGCACGGAACCTGTGAGCGACGGATTTAGAAGCGGCGCCGGGCCGCATTCGCCAGAGCCAGTTTCCGCGTTTCTTGCCGGGATGGTTCATGCGGGCCCGACCATCCAGATTGAGCACATCCTGCATAGGAATGACGGCGATTTTGGCAACCGACATCATGGCCTGACGGATCAATTCCCATGCGATTTCATCGGTCCTGATGCGGCCTCCAAGAAAGGCGATCAGGTTTTTCTTTTGTTCGGCGGTCAGATCGTTTTCGAACCATCCCCGCGTGGTGTTGTTGTCATGGGTGCCGGTATAAACCAGGCCGTTTTCGACATGGAGATAGGGCCGATGGATGTTTTTGGCGGGATCGCCGCCAAAGGCAAACTGCAGGACCCGCATGCAGGGGAAATTGTAGTCGATGATGGCCTGCCTGACATCGGGTGTGATATTGCCCAGGTCTTCGGCAATTACGGGAGCGGAGGGAAACCGCTGCAACATTTCTTTAAAAAAGTCCTGATACGGGACATGGATCCATTTGCCCCGGATGGCGTTTTTGTGGCCGGCCGGGACGCGCCAATAGGCGATGAGGCCGCGGAAGTGATCGATCCGGACCTGGTCGAACAGGCGAAGATTGTGCCGGATACGGCGCATCCACCAGTGAAAATGCGATTTTTTAAGCCAATCCCAGTTGTAGACGGGATTTCCCCAGAGCTGGCCGGTCCTGCTGAAGTAATCCGGCGGGACACCGGCAATATATTGGGGCCGTTTGTCGGATCGGAGCTGAAAGGCATCAGGGCAGGCCCAGACATCGGCGCTGTCATGCTGAACATAGATGGGGATATCGCCGATGATCCGGACGCCTCGGCTATGACAATACGCGCGAAGCTTGAAATACTGGCGATAAAAGATGAATTGCAGAAACCGCTCACAGGCCAGTTCGTTTTTCAATTCTTCGGCGGCCTGTTTCAAGGCCGGTTTGGAGCGATCCCGGAGTTGGCGGGGCCATTGCGTCCACGGGTTTCGGCGAAATCGCCGCCGCAGGGCGACAAAGAGGACAAAATCCTCCAGCCAGTCCTGGTTCTCCCGGACGAATTGATCGAATTTAGCCCGAACCGTTGTCGATTGGGAAACCCTTTGGAAGGCGGCCTGAAACAGTCTCCGTTTGATTCGATGAGCGGCCTGAAATTGGGCTCTGTCCGTGGACGGAACGGCCGCATCGGCAATGTCTTTCTTGGAAAGCCATCCTTCTCTGTACAGTTCTTCGGGATCGATCAGCAAGGGATTGCCGGCAAAGGCGCTATAACAATCGTAGGGGGAATAGCGCCCCAGAGGAGAGGTCGGATTGATCGGCAGGACCTGCCAGTAGTGCTGGCCGGCCCGGGAGAGAAAATCGGCGAAACGAAAAGCCTGCGGTCCCAGGTCGCCGGCGCCGTAATTGCCCGGCAAGGAGGTGAAATGAAGCAGAATCCCGCCAGTCCTTTGTGTCAGCATTGTTCCATCCTTTGTGGCATCGGCTTATCAGGAGATCACCAGATCGAGCTGGGCGGCCAGGTTCTGGAAATGTTCCACCCACGCTTTGGCCGACTCGTCATCGGACTGCATTTTTTCTTTGACCTGCGGATATACTTTTTTGGCCAACGTAAAGAAGATGTTTTGTGCCGTCTGCAGGTCCGGACGGGGCGTCAAGTCATGAAATACCTTCAGGAGATTTTCTATGGTTTTCATCATTTCGATGTCTTCGGGGTTTTTTTCCAGCAGTCCCATAAACCGTCCGATTTGCCTGGCCGCCTCAAAGCGCAGTTTCTCGATATCGAGATTGAGGGAGAGCCGCTTGGCCTCTTCGGTCAAAGCCCGCAAGCGGTTAATATCGATCAAATCGCCCTGCATTTCCCTGACCAGATCCTCGTTAATAATGAACTCCGCGGGGGCCGACAGGGCTTTGGGCAAGGGCATTTGCATATTTCGCAACATGACCATAATCGAGTAATTGTGTTCGTAAATATGGCGGAACGCGCTTTCGATCTCGCGCCAGGCGCCGGCCAGGAGCCGGTCCAGGATCTGCCGCTGCTGATCCTTAAACAAATGGGTGACCGAGTAGCTGGGCCCGTAAAAGGCCACATGCAACCATCGCATAACTTCGTTGCTGTCGCCTTTAAGAAAGGCCGTTTCCAACTGGTTTCGAAGGTTGAGAAAGTCCTCCTCGGCGCCCTGCGGCCGCACGGCGGCAAAGATGTTGTGGTCGCCCAGATACAGGCCGGCCAATTCGACATGATGTTCCTCGAAGGTGATTTTCGACTGAATCGTTGCGCGGCTGGTGACCAACGTCTGGACGCCGGCCTCAAACCTTTGACACTCCTCCATTTTCGCCGAATAGGCATAAATATCGGTCGTGGATTCGCAGTGGTCGTTAAAAATGGAACTTAAGGCAAAATGGGCCGCGACGCGGTTCAGATCGACGCGGGCCGGCTGGACACAGGTTTCATACACCCGACGTCCATTGGTAAAACCCTCTTTTCGAGAAGGAGCCTGTTCGAGGCGCTCTTTGAATTCGTTCTCCAGATTGATCCCGGAGATTTCATCGCACAACTGCATGGCGCGGGAGGCATACTGCATGATCTGAATGGTTTCAATGCCGGCAATATCGTCAAAAAACCAGCCGCAACTGGTATACATCAGCATGGCATTTCGCTGCATTTCGATCAATTTAATGAACCGGATTTTATCCCCTTCTTCAAGCGGGCGGCCGGTCCATTTTTCGATGAAACGGTCGATGTTTTCGTCGCTTCGATCCATGACCACTTCAATATACGCATCCCGCAATTTCCACGGATCGAGACAGAAGGCGCTCATTCCGTTTTCGTAGACCTGGGCGAAGGCGTCGCGCAATCGATCCAGACCTTCCCGGAGCGGGGCGCGCCACTGCTGCTGTCCGGATCGAGACCGGTCGGCGGCGCAGCCGCAGTTGCTCTTCCATCGCTGCACGCCGTGGGCACAGCTCCAGGAGCTGTCTTCCCAGATTTCCACTTCCTGGGTTGGAGGAAACTTGTCCAGGTATTGGCCATAAACCGTCACTTCGGCCAGATGATTGGCCTGAATATGATGCAGGCAATAGGACAGGGCCATATCGCCGTAGGCGTGGTGGTGTCCGAAGGATTCGCCGTCGGTGGCGATATGAACCAGTTGCGAAGGCCGGTCCTCCTGTCCGAAGGCGCCGATCAGCCGCGAGGCGAAATTTTCGCCGCTGTGCAACAAGCCGCCGTAGGCCACATCATGGGCAATGGGTCCATCGTAAAAGAACAGCGCGATCTGTTTGCCGGAGGGCAGATTGT
>JAFGGE010000142.1 GCA_016930745.1 Sedimentisphaerales bacterium | reverse complement strand
CAGCCGATATACCGAGCAGGCCCGGGGCGAGTGTGTGGGTTGTAACATCGTACAGCGCGTCGACCCCCTGGCCCCGACGGTCAGGGGAATCCTTGAGAAGTGGGGTCATATAAAGACCGTTGGAATCGAGTCAAGCTGCACGCTACAGACCCATAATATCATTCGAAAGGCCTTGAAAAGCCGACTCAAAGTGGTGGGCGGTCCCGTGGAATCGCTTCGGCAGATCAAGGATGATGGCGAGGCCGTGATCCTCCGGAAGGCGGCTCAGGCCGCCTGGAAGGCCCTGGCGCACACAATCGCCCATATCCGGCCTAATATTTCCGAAAGCGAATTAACCGGCGTACTGGAGCATCAGATGCGTCGGCTGGGGATGTCTCCGGGTTTTCCGACCATTATTTGTTTTGGGCCCAACGGCTCCCGGAATCATCATCGGCCGGGCGGGAGAAAATTGGGCAAAAGGGATACGATCCTGATTGATTTTGGCGTTCGGTTTCAGGGATATATCAGCGATGCTACTCGCAGTTTTGCCTATGGAAAACCCACAAAAGAATATGAAAAGGCCTATTATGCCGTTCTCAAGGCCCAGCAGGCCGCGATAGCCGAGATCCGCCACGGCGCCGCATTGAAACAGATCGATGCCGTTGCCCGCGAGACAATCGCCGCGGAGGGATTCGAGCCCTATGGACACGGCACCGGCCACGGGCTGGGCTTGCAGGTGCATGAAGATCCCTATCTGGCGAAAAAGGCCAGAGGAAAACTCCAGACCGGGCAGGTCGTCACGGTGGAACCTGGCATCTATATCCCCGGTAAGTTCGGAATCCGCATCGAAGACGATGTGCTTGTGACAAAAACCGGATCGAAGATCCTTTCGCAGGACAGGGAATTCGGTTTCAGCCGCAATACGCTGCCGGTTCTGGGCTGAGAGTGTTATTGGGTGGAGGATTCCCATAACGATTCGATGAAATCGCGGATCAGGGGATCGTCGTAGTAAACATTCAAATCGTCTTCGAGCTGGAGGAGATATTCCTCGGAAATTTCCAGCGCACAATCCCGGCTGCGCCAAGCATCCAAAGCCCGACTGGCGTATCGTCTGATCCATTCTTGTTTTATGTCCGACATCGCTATGTCCCCGTGGACTCTCCACTTTGTATTGTGCAAATCTTATGCCGGATGCTCGAAAACAATCCCGTTCCTCTTATCGGCGATCGGAAGGCTTCCCTTCGTCGTACATTGTTCAAAAAATCGACACGAAGGCAGCACACGCTTGTATTTTGCTTTGTCCGAGATATACTGAAATACGAATGTTGAACAAAGATCAAATCCAGACACGACCATAACGAAAGGAAGGGTGCCCATGAAAGCGCTGAAGATACTCCTGGTTATTCTTTTATGCGGCAGTTACGGATTCGCGGCAGAATCGGAGACCGAATACGGCGCTGTCTTCGCCGATGGAGCCAAGATCGGATATATGGTCCACCAGCGTTTGGCGACCGCGAGCGAAGTACGTACGACCGAGACGATGCATATGTCGATCGCACGCGGAGGGATGGAATTGAAAATCTCCGTGGATTCTACTTCGATTGAAACCCCGAAGGGAAAGCCTCTGGGTTTCGAGTATGTAATGAATGCGGCCATCGTGCAGCAGAAAATCACCGGCCGGATCGGTCCGGACGGGATCTTGACGGTGACTACCGAAGTCATGGGGACCAGCCAGACCCAGACAATGCCCTGGCCCGAGGGGGCCCTGATGTCGGAGGGACTTCGCCTGCTGGAGCTGGAAAAAGACATGAAAGAGGGCTCCTCCTTCACCGCGATCGTATTCGAGCCCAGCATGGTTGCCGCCCTGGAAGCGACGGTAAAGGTCGGTCCGAAAAAGCAGGTTGATCTGCTGGGTCGGGTGGTGGAATTGACCGAAGCCGAAGTGATCATGAAGGCCCCGACCGGACAGATGACGGTGATTACGTATCTGGATAAGGAAATGAATGCTCTCAAGACCGTCATGGAGATGCTGGGGATGAAGCTGGAGTTGATTGCTTGCGATAAGGAGTTTGCCCTGAGCCCGAACGATGTGGTGGATTTTCTGGACAAGATGCTGGTCTCCAGCCCGCAGACGCTGGGGAATCTTCAGGGAAAAACGGCGGAATATACTCTCATTGCCAAGGAAAACAGTACGGATGTGCAATTTCCGACAACCGACAACCAGATGGTACAGAGGACCGTCGGCGGACGTTTTCTCGTGCGTGTCAAGCCTGTCACGCCTTCCAAAGGGACCAAATTTCCCTATCGCGGCAAAGACCCCAAGCTGCTGGAGGCCCTGGAGCCGACGTCCTATCTGCAATGTGATCAGAAGGAAGTCAGGGACCTGGCCGGACGAGCCGTCGGAGCGACCACCGATGCGGCCGAGGCCGTCAAGAAGATCGAAGCCTTTGTGGATCAGTATGTTACGGGTAAAGACCTGTCGGTCGGATACGCCACAGCGCTGGAAGTGGCCACAAGCAAACAGGGCGATTGCACCGAGCATGCCGTCTTGACGGCGGCCCTGTGCCGGGCGGTTGGGATCCCGGCCCGGATCGTATTCGGATTGGTGTATGTGGACGAGTTTTTGGGACACCGGAATGTCTTCGGCGGGCATGCCTGGACCGAGGCCTATGTCGGCGGGAAATGGGTCGGGCTGGACGCCACCCGAAGCAGCGAAGGTTTTGGAGCGGGGCATATCACCCTGGGAGTGGGCAACGGGGATCCGAAGGACTTTTTCAGCATGATCAATACCCTGGGATATTTCACGATCGAAAAAGTAGACTTGAAATGATGTCCTGTCGGCACAGTACGCGGTTACGCCGTTTGCTTAGTTGGCGCTCTGCATCAGCTCGAGCGCTGTATCGGTTCGATCAAACCGAAGTTGATAGGGCCCGGTCACAGGATCGATCCGGCCGCTGTCGTCCCGGAAGGTCCAGTACAGCGTGATGGGTACCCGAGCGACGGATACCGCGGCAAGCTGTTTTTGGACAAGACGGATGGCTTCCGGCGTGGAATAATCGTCCCCGATTTCTTCATGCAATCCGATCTCGCCGATCAGCAGCGGTTTTCCGATCCGGTCGGCGATGCGTTTATAGATGGCGATATTGGATACATCCCCTTTGGTTTTGCCCAGGGCCGACATCGCTTCGCCATAAAAATGGATGCCGATCACGTCGACGGGGTCGGGATGGCTGAGGCGAAGGTATTCTTCCAATTCGGCCTCGTTATCCTGGGTCCAGTCTTTGGATTTGCCGGCACGGGCCGCCCTTAAAAGATGCATTGCCGAAGGCCGAGGAGAGCTGTGGCCGGTGGTTACCAGATGGCTGGAATCCAGCGACTTGATCAGGGCGGCAATCTGTCCGACGCACCGGGCCAGCTCGTCGGAAGTGAAATTATTCCTGCCATCGCGAACGACCGGCGGAGGGGCCATGCTCGCCGGGACGGCCTTGAGCACGCCCTGGGGAAATTGCAGATCGGCCTCCAGGTTCCACTCGTTGCCGATTTCCCACATCGCAATCGCAGGGCTGTCCTTGTAACGCAGGACGACGGCGCGGATATATTCTTCAAGCCGCCGGCGGGCCGGGGACTGGGGATTGGTAATCCCCTCGTGCAGATCGTGATGCCCCAGATCGGCCAGATTGCCCGCATACCAGCTCAATGTCGCGATGATACGAATGTCGCGCTGGGCACAGGCCTGGATCATGTCGTCGAGGCGTTGGAGAAATTGCTCTCGTTTTCGGCTTTGTTCGGCAGGATCATCATCAAACCATGCCTGCCGCCACGTACCGGCCCAATAGGGCGAACAGTTGATCCGGATGATTTTGAAGCCGTGGCTGGCCAGTTCGTCCAGGGCCTCGATCGCCTTGTCGTGCTGTCCGGGGGGCATCGGAACCATCCCTTCCAGCACGAATTGCTGGAACAGGTCGTATTTGTTTACCGACACCATCCGCACAGCCCTGCCGTCCAGAACCAATTCGGTTCCCCGGCGCTGAAGGAATCCTGGCGTTTCTTTGGCCTGTCCGATTTCTTCGAAAGAGCATCCTGACAGGATCATTGCGATCAGAATCGGACGGAGATTTCGACAGAAAAGCATAGGTTCCTCATGAATGAATCAGTCGAACTGGATATCGGACAGGACAAACTGAACGCTGGTCGTGCCCCGATAGGTGTTGAACTTGGGTTCGTAGGCGATGCTGAATGACTCCGATTCGAGCAGTTTCTTTTCCAGCCGCCCCATGCCGAAGCCGATGCACCGCACGGCGCCGGTCCCATCGGTGATCGCAATTTGCAGATGATCCCCTTTTTGTCCGACCGTGCGCGGCGGGCTGATCCAGCGGACGCCGCGCGTGGCAAAGACCGGCGCCGGATTGCCCTGACCGAACGGCTCCAGCTTCCTCAGTTGCCCGACGACTGCCTGGCTCAGGTCGCCGATGGAGCACTCGGCGTCGATCTCCAGCACGGCCTCCAGTGCGCCATGCTCGAAGTTTTCCTGTGCGTACCGCTCCACCGCCTCGGCAAAATGCGCCACGCGCCCCGGCTCGATCCGCAGGCCGGCGGCCATGGCGTGCCCCCCATAGCTGAACAAATCCTCCGAGCAGGCGTGGATCGCCTCGTACAGATTAAATCCCTCGACGGACCGGCCCGAACCCTGCGCGATTCCATTCCCGTCGCCGGTATTGATCATGATGGTCGGACGCAGGAATTCCTCCACAAGGCGGGCCGCGACGATACCGACGACGCCGCTGTGCCAATTTTCCCCGGCCAGGACGATCGTCTTGCGGTCCGGGTGGTTCAGGCCCATCGCTGT